>JBJXHH010000130.1:0-10298 GCA_046160675.1 Chitinophagales bacterium | reverse complement strand
TATTTCTTTTACAGGGGCATTGCTGGTGTATATTGTTTCACACCGAATTTAAGTTTGCTAAATAAGTCCCATACAACGATTCCGGCACTCACCGCAATATTCAGTGAGTGTTTTGTACCGAATTGCGGAATTTCAATACTATCATTGCAAAACTCTAAGATTTCCTCATTTACACCCATCATTTCATGTCCAAAGATGAGGGCAGTCTTTTCATTTGCATAAGGTTGATAATGTTCCAGTGAAATACTTTTATCAGTTTGTTCAACAGCAACAATTCTATAGTTTAGTGATTTTAATTTTTTGATAGCCTCCAATGTTGTATCAAAATATTCCCAATACACACTTTCTGTTGCTCCGAGCGCTGTTTTTTCTATATCCCTGTGCGGGGGTTTTGCAGTGATGCCGCAGAGGCAGATACCCCGGAGTAGAAATGCATCCGCAGTTCTAAATACTGAGCCAACGTTATTTAAACTGCGCACATTATCTAACACCAGTACAATGGGTGTTTTTTCTGCATTCTTGAAATCATTTACGCTCAGGCGTTGTAATTCAGCATTCGGAGTCTTTTGCATACTCATATATTAATCATGTTTCGGAGGCTTCATTTTAATGAAACGGTAAAATTGCTCAAAAATGATTCATTCCGGAAAATTTAACAGGTGGAAAACTTAAAATGCCTTACTTGAAGAAATCACTAAAGTATGCCAGGAAGAGTATGATTAGCACTAGCAGGATAATTAGCCCGAAAAAGAGCATTTCTTTCCTGCGGTACTCGCTTCTGAAAACTTTATCATTAATCCTTTCAATGATATGATCTATCAACATTTGGCAGCGAAGGTATGCGCTCTCACTTTTAATAATATAATCATATGCACCATTATCAATTGTATCAATGGCTACTCGAAGGTTATCTTGCCCGCTCATCATAATAACATAACTTTCCGGGTTCGTACTCCGTATCTTTTTTAAGATTTCCAAACCATTCGCAGCATCACTTTTTATACCATCAAGCCAGTAATCAAGAATAACAATATCTGGTTTTTCATGCATCTTTTCCAGGCAATTTTCGCCGCTTGAAAAAATGCTGATACGCAGGTCATAATCAGATTTTTTCTCAAGGTGGCTTTTCAGCATTACAAGGTGTTTTGTGTCATCATCAACGATAAAAAGTTTATAGTGATCTTTTCCCATAGATTTCAGTTTTTCAGGTACAATATTAAGTCATGTTTTGGTAAAATTATTGAATTTTCGAAAGCTCTTCCCGAAGTTCATGCAATGCCTGTTCGCAATCTTTAGCCACAGAACTAACTTTTTCTGAAAGTTGGCTAAGATTAGTGCGTTCTTTCGCTGAAAGCTCAATGAATTTTACAGTATCCAGTGTCTTTTTCATACCTAGGAATTGCATGCTTGACTTCATTTTATGTGCTATGGCCCTGAGGTTGTCCCAATTTTCCTCATTTATAAATTTTTGGAGTTTTTTCACTTCATCGGGGGTCTCGTCTAACATAATTCTAAGCATACGCACTTTCAGATCTTTATCCTGTTCGGTAATTGTATGAAAGTATTCAAGGTTAAACTGGATATCTCTAACCTCAGCATGAATGGGAGCAGATTCGAGTTTTTGACCCGGAATTTTTCCTTCTAGGTTTTTAAAATAATTTTTCTTGCGGAGGAGGCTAATAATTTTAGTTGTTAATGAAATGAAATCTACGGGCTTGGAAATATAGTCATCCATTCCGGCCTCAATGCATTTATCGGCTTCGCCTGTTGTTGCGTAAGCAGTAAACGCAAGAATCGGGGTTTCAGAAATTGGTGGCTGCATATTCTTTCTTATGATTCTTGTTGCAGTGTGTCCGTCCATCTCTGGCATCTGAACATCCATCAGAATGATATCAAAGCCGCCGGAAATCACTTTCTCAATTGCTATTTTTCCGTTTTCTGCAATTTCAATGTGTGCGCTATGCCATTTGTTCTTCAGCATTTCGGTCGTAACTATCTGATTTAATGGGTGATCATCAACAAGTAGGATCCTGCAAGTACCAATGTCTATAAATATCTCTTCGGTCTTTTCTTTTTGTTTTATAACATGAGATTCCTTTCCAACCTTGAATTCTAATTCAAATAAAAATTCGGAGCCTTCGCCAATCCTGCTTTTGACCATGATGGCGCCTCCGAGCATATCAATCAATTTTTTTACGATGGCTAAGCCAAGGCCTGTTCCGCCATAAACCCTTGTCGTATCAGCGGATGCCTGGGTAAAACTGTCAAAAATGTTTGTGAGTTTATCTTGCACAATACCAACCCCTGTATCTTTTACACTGAAAAATATCCTGGCTTTATCATCATGTATATCAATCAACTTTACAAATACACGGATAGCCCCTTCATGAGTAAATTTAATTGCATTACTCACAAGGTTGAGTAATATCTGGTTAAGGCGCAGAGGATCGCCAGAAATCTGTTGCGGAATATTTTTATCAATATCAACGGTAAGTTGCAAGTTTTTTTGATCCGCTTTGAAACGAATAGTATTTATAAGGTCATCAATAATTTCCCTTACAGAAAAATACTTTTCTTCCAATTGTAATTTGCCGGCTTCTATTTTTGAGAAATCAAGAATGTCATTGATGATCTGTAATAAGTTTTCGCCTGAGGTATCAATTGCATGGAGGTAATCTTTTTGTTTTTCTGTGAGTGGGGTTTGATGCAACAAATGCACCATGCCTGTAATGGCATTTAGAGGTGTTCTTATCTCATGGCTCATATTAGCCAGGAATTCAGCCTTAAATTTATTTGCTTGTTCTGCAAGTTCCTTTGCCCGCTGTAAAGCCGTTGCTTTTTTACGAAGAGTGATATCTCTGATTATCCCCTGGTAGCCGGTTACTTGTCCATTTTCGTTTTTCCGCACTGTAGAGGTTACGAGGCAGTCTATCAATTCACCGTTCTTCTTACGAAGTTGAATTTCATAATCCTGAATTTCCTGGTTATCTCGTAATATCTGGGTAAATTTTTTCCTTTCATCAGGTTTCGAATAAATATCTTCTACCTGGAGTTTACGCAATTCTTCTTCAGAATACCCCAGGAGGGTGCAGGTAGCTTTATTGAATTCAATAAACCTTCCATCAACAGTAGAAAAATAAATAGCATCAGCAAGTTGATCGAGAAGGAGCCTGTACTTTTCTTCGCTTTTGAACAAAGCCGTTTCTACGCTCTTGCGATACACCAGGTCTTTTGCAAGCAACTCCCTAAGCTGTTCTATGAATTTATTCTCTTCCTCCATTCTTTTAATTAAACGTCAACAAGAACCGCAAAGTTTATATTTGCGCTACAACGAAGATATGTACACTTACACAGATGTGAAAAACAAAGTTGAGGATGAGCTCAGAAAACTTGAGTTGCCTCCTCATCCGGCAAGGCTTTATGAACCTGTTCAATATATGCTTACGTTGGGCGGCAAGCGTTTTAGACCATGCCTCACACTGATGTGTGCAAACTTATTTACTGAGGACATTTCAGCTATTATTCGCCCGGCACTTGCCCTGGAAGTGTTTCATAATTTTACACTGATGCACGATGATATAATGGATCAGGCAAGACTGAGAAGGGGAAGTAAAACCGTGCATGAAAAATGGGATGTAAACACAGCAATTTTGAGTGGCGATGTGATGTTGGTAATAGCTTATGCCTTGCTAGGGGAGGTGGATAAATCTCATTTACCTGAAGTGCTGGAAATGTTTTCAAAAACAGCAGCAGAAGTGTGTGAGGGCCAACAATTAGATATTGAATTTGAAAAAAGAACAACTGTAAACGAGGATGAGTATATAAATATGATTTGCCTGAAAACTGCCGTATTACTGGGGTGCTGTGCCTATATTGGGGCAGTGGCGACGGGCGCAGAAAGAAAAGATGCTCTGCATTTGTACAACTTCGGGAAAAACCTGGGAATAAGTTTTCAAATTCAGGATGATATGCTCGATGCATTCGGCGATGCTGAAAAGTTCGGGAAGAAAACCGGAGGCGATATTTTGCAGGATAAAAAAACCATGCTATGGATTTCTCTCCTCAATAAACTCAACCCGGAAGAAAAGAAAGACTTTACAGAAAAAATACTGGAATTACATGAAGATGAAAAGATCAATTATGTTATGCAGTTATTTGAAAAATTTAATATTCAGCAAGTGGTTGGAGAAGCAATGAAAAAATATTATGAAGCGGCTCTTAATGATCTTGAAAATGTTCAAGTTACCGATGAAAGAAAACAGGTTCTACTGGATCTTGCAGCGGCAGTTTATTTGCGAAGTTTCTAGGTAACAATGCTGTATAAAGGGAAGACAAAACATCATTCAATTTATAACATCATTTCCAACTCACTTAAAATTATAGCTGTAGCGCCCCATATCTTGTGTTCACCTATCCTGTAAAATGGGGCTTTAAATTTCACCTCTCCCCTTACAATTTCCTGTTCACCTTTTATGCTCTGATCTGAAAAAAGTGAAACCGGTGTTTCAACAATTTCTACAACTTCATTTACATCTATGTTAAAATCGGGCCTTTGTAATGTGTACCCTGCAAATGGAAATACAAAGAAATTACTGGGAGGAATGTAAACATTAGACAATTTTCCTATGAGTTGTACAGTTTGTTTTTGAATGCCGAGTTCTTCTTCTGCCTCCCTTAATGCCGCAGCGGCGGCATCACGGTCAAAGTCCTCAATCTTTCCTCCCGGAAAACTTACCTGACCACTGTGCACACCTTCGTAGTCGGGCCGTTTCATTAACACAGTGAATATCTCATTGCCAAACGGGTAAAATAGTATTAAAACGCTGGCCTTTTTTGCTTCGGGAAATTCTTCTTCTTCAAAAGATTTAATATGCCGGCCCGTTGGCGCCATTTTTTGCTGGGCATGTATCCCAGGCAAACCGTCAAGTATTTTTTGTTTTAATCTCTCAGCAAAAACTTCAATCATAATTTTACATGCATGTTACAAAACTGCCAAATAATGTGTGGAAAGCAGCCGTCAATATTAACATCTTTCAGTAATTTTAGAGCCTGCCTGCGTAACATATTATCACATTATAAGACGCAGATGTAAACCTTACAAGTATGAAGAAGTTTTTTCAAACAACTTTTTTCCTCGGCACAGCCCTTACCATTTTTTCACAACAGGCAAAAACCGGAGACCTGCAATTCATTAAAAACATTGGGCAATGGCAGGAAAATATTATGATGAAAGCCGACGTTCCCGGTGGGGCATTGTTCCTCGAAAAAAATTGTTTCACCTGGCATTTTACAAATATTACAGAACTCACTCAGCATACTCATAAGAATGATGCACAAGGGGTGAAGATTTTAAAAGGGCATGCCTTTAAAACCTATTTTCTGAATGCAAACAGCAATACACAAATTACTGGCGCTGAAAAATTTTCTAACTTTTATAATTATTTCATCGGGAAAGACAAAACAAAATGGAAGGGAAATGTTCCGACTTATGGAAGAACGAATTATAAAAATCTTTATGAAAATATTGATGCAAGTATTTATAGTGAAGGGAGACATATAAAATATGATCTGATAGCGAAACCCGGCGCTGATGTAAGCAACATTCAACTCAGGTATGATGGGTTAAATGATATAAAAATTACGAACGGCAACCTTGAACTTATTACTTCCCTTAACAAAATGATTGAACTCAAACCATACGCATATCAGCAGATTGGCGCATACACAGTCCCAGTAGCATGTAATTTTGTATTGGATGGTAATATTGTCTCATTTGAATTTCCTAACGGGTATGATGTAAATACAGAACTGATAATCGATCCGGCAACTTTGATATTTGCAAGCTATACAGGTAGCACAGCTGATAACTGGGGGTATACCGCAACTTATGATCCTGATGGCAATCTTTATGGCGGAGGAATTGTTTTCGGAACCGGCTACCCCATAACTATCGGCGGTTACCAGGAAGATTTTGGAGGCGGAAGTGGAAGCTATCCCTGCGATGTTGGCATCTCTAAATTTTCACCCGATGGTTCTTCACTTATTTACTCTACTTACCTTGGGGGTTCAGAAAATGAATTACCTCATAGTTTGGTTGTGAATAATACAGGCGAACTGATTGTGTATGGAACCACTTCAAGTGATGACTTTCCTGTTTCAGGAACAACCTATGACGATACTTTTGGAGGTGGGGATAATATTACTGTAACCTATGTGGTACAATTTCCTGACGGTTCAGATATATTTCTTACAAAATTCAATGCTGACGGAACAGACATCATCGGTTCTACATATATTGGTGGCAATGAAAATGATGGTTTAAATCAGGGAGCCACTTCTTATAATTATGGAGACCATGCGAGGGGAGAGGTAATTGTTGACGAAGATGATAATATTTTTATTGCATCATGCACAAACTCCGCTGACTTTCCTTCCACCTCCGGGGTAATTCAGGAATCGCTTGAAGGGGGACAAGATGGTGTAATATGTAAATTTAACCCGGATCTCAGTTCATTGCTTTGGGCAACTTTTATAGGAGGAACAGCGGCAGATGGCGCATATTCAATTAAAACAACTTCAGATGGTGACATAGTTGCCTGTGGGGGTACGGCAAGTTCTGGCTTTCCCACTACTTCGGGAGCTTGGGAACCTGACTATCTTGGAGGTACTGTTGATGGTTGGGTGATAAAAGTAAATGAAAACGCTACTTCATTTATAGCAAGTACATTTATTGGAACCAACCAATATGACCAAACCTATTTTGTAGAAACGGATGAAAGTGATAATGTATATATCACTGGGCAATCAAGAGGTTCGTACCCGGTAATTGATGCTTTATATTCAAACCCCGGCAGCAGCCAATATATTACTAAATTGTTACCTGACCTGTCTGATGTTGTGTTTTCAACTGTTTTTGGTTCAGGTAGTTCTACCGTCAATATTTCACCAACAGCACTGCTGGTTGACACATGTGAGAATGTATACATTTCTGGATGGGGGGGATCAGTGAACCAAGGTTTCAATTTTGAAACAGGAACTACCAGCGGTTTGCCTACAACAGCGGATGCCGTAGATGCATCAACTGACGGCAGTGATTTTTATTTCATCGTTTTTCAAAAAGGTGCTGATGATCTTATTTATGCAACATTTTTCGGCGGTAGTACCACAAGCGAACATGTTGACGGCGGTACAAGCCGTTTTGATAAAGAGGGAAGAATTTACCAGGGAGTTTGTGCTGGGTGTGGGGGCAGTGATGCTTTTCCCGTTACAGATGGTGCATACAGCGAAAGTAATGGCAGTTCAAACTGCAACCTCGGTGTCGCAAAATTTGAATTTAATTTTATTGGCCCTGATGCAAACATAACTGGGTCGCCACTAAACGGCTGTGCACCTGTTACTGTTGAATTTACAAACAGTAGTGTGGATGCTGTTACTTATGAGTGGGATTTTGGCGATGGAACAACTTCCTCAGAATCTACACCATCTCATACTTTCACTGAACCCGGAACTTACACTGTATATTTTACAGCAATAGATGAAAGCGCCTGCGACCCAGAAGATCAAGCCATACTTACTGTAAATGTGTATGGGTTTCCTGACGCTAACTTTACCTATGCCCCAAATCCTTCTAACATTTATACACCCGTAAATTTCACTGATGCAAGCATAGATGCAGTGAGCTGGGAATGGAGGACGAAAGGCGTTCGTCCACGTCAAAGGCCAAGTGACGATAAATGGTTTGAGCGGAGTTTACATAATATTCCACATCGGAATAGATAGAACTGTAAAAATTCGCAGTCGCGGCCTGCGTCATGTTTCCGATCAGAAGCGGCGAAAGGCCTTCAATTTGCGATTCATCAACAAGCGTGTAATCACCGATTTTCACGCGGATGGCGTCTTGAATGTCAATCCCGTCAAAAACGATGGATTGAAGCTCAAGAGAGGGCATGTCTTGAATGTCCAAGGCCCCGCCATTCAGAGTGATGTTTTTTTCGATAATGCCACGAATTTTGCCGACAGGTTGAACACCGGGAACGGATTGCTCGTAAACATACAATTTGGCACCGGCGACGTTCGGAAGGGTGACTAAGATTTGAACTTCCGCGTCAGCGGTTCCAAGCCAAAGCGAACGGTCGGCGGCGTCACTGCGAACGTCCTGGGCGAAGTTCCAGGCGAAGACGCTAATTTGGTCAGCGGGCGTCAAGTTCGCTCCCGAAATGTCAACGAGGTTTGGAAAGGTGAGGCTTCGGCCAGAGGTGACGGCCAGACCGGCACTTGCGGCGAAACCTCCGGTGAAGTTCGCGGGATTGCGGCCATCCTGAATCCGGGCAAGGCGTTTCAGGGTGGTTTTCAGCGGAGTGTCACCACCCACACGCATTTCCAGCGGAGTGGAAAGGGGCCAGGCGACGGTGACTCCGGTGGCGGGAATGATGAGGGCGAAAAAGAGGCGCGAGAAAATGCGACCGCGAGGAAGTTTCACGGTGGCGACGGTGGCGGCGGAGTTGCCGTCAATGGAATTGATAGGGTTGAGGCCGTAAGGATTCATATTGAAAAAAGGCGAGATGTTGACGGTTTCGGGTTTATTGCGTCACGGACTTAACGTCTTTCAGCTTGGCGAACATTCCACCTTTCCAGAGTCCACCGATGACCAGGAAGGAGCCAACGGCGAAGGCGACGGGGGAGGCGAAGAGTTTCCCGGATTTTTCACCGGCGTATTTTGAAGCGGCCCAAACGAGGGCGGCGGCGAGGACCACAAGGACCAGGGGGGATTTCCAGTTGAGTTTCATAAAATAAATTAAGGTTCTTTGAACGGTTTTCAATTCTTTCAAAACCTTTTGAAAGTCAAGGAATAATTGGTTTGCGCACTTGGTATCCCCAAAGGCCGGTTTCCCTATCTTTTTGAATGTCAACGGTATGGAAACGAGGAAGGCGCGGGATAATTTTTTCCAATTCTGGAAAACCTCTCAATTCGGCCCAATACTTTGCCCGTTTCGGGCTGAGATTGAAAACGATAACCCTTTGCGCGTTGGTTCTGAAAATCGGTTTGCACATGGTAAACTCTTGAGTTGCAGCAATTAAGATGCCTTCATTTCCTCGAATTTCAGTAGCCAACCAGTCAAACTCAGCGTCATTTCTTCCGATGCTTCCGCCCGCGTCGTGAACCACTGCGACGAACTTACGCGAGGCCTTGCAGGCGGCAAGGAAGGTTTCCCGGCACTTGGTTTGCCAGTGTGCGACGATGTTTCCGCCGTTCGGATTGTGTGCCAAAATCTTAAAACCTTGCTTTGCCCGGTGGGCGCAGATGCGATTGATTAAGAAGGTTTTACCGCTGTCCGTTTCGCCGTCAACAAACACGTTTTGAGCGGGGAACCATTCAGCGCGGCACCCATTGAAAGCGTGAGAATTAGGCGGCATGGGGAGAGGGTGGGGGAAGGCGTTTTTCACCGCGAACCCACCGGACAAAAGCGAAGAAACGGGCACGCACGGCGGGTTTTTGCATCAGGCGTGCGAAGTGTGCGGCGAACTCCAAAAAGAGGGCCAGGAAGGGAAACAAGGTGATGCCAGGATAAAGGCGGAAAAAGTCTCCACCGCTTTCAATCAGGTCTGATTTTTCCTTGTCCGTCATTTCATAATCTTCACCCAGCCAGATCATGAGAAGGAGGCAGTAAAGGGTCACGGTGGCCTTGGCGCAACGAAAGGCGTTTTTATCCAGGTCTGAGGCCTCCACGGTGGCGGCGTTGAAGGGAGTGGCGTTCCCTGTGTCGGGGGAGGCCTCGGGGGCCGGTTCTTGGCCTGGGGGAGTCCACGATGGGAGAGTTTCAGGGGCGGAGGGCGGCGGGGCCTTCACGGCGTCTTTGCGGGGCCGTCCGGGCTTTCCCTTGGCCGGGGCCGGGGCGGCGTCCTTGCGGGGCCTTCCGCCCTTGTTTTTCGGGGGAGGCGGCGGGGGAGGGGAGGCCGGGGCGGGGAAGTCGCTGGCCAGGTTGAACGGAGCGGCGTCAAGAGGCGCGGCGGGGCCTTCCTGGGAGGGTCCGGGAGTTTCGGGGGCGTTTGGTTCGTCGTTTTTCATGGTTTCAATCGTAAAATTCAGGGAAAGCGGCCTGTAAATTGACCTCGGCAGGGTCAAGGGGAGGGCCGGATGGGGGCGGCGGCGGGGCGTTGCCCGTTCGATTCTGGAAGGAATCGCCGTAGTGTGGACTAAACGCCATGCCCGCCTGCGGCGGCATGGCTTCCAAGGCAGGTTCCAACGTGTCGCGGGCATGCATGGCGGCGACCGTTAGGAAGTTGACGCGTTGACCAAC
>JBJXHH010000129.1:0-22420 GCA_046160675.1 Chitinophagales bacterium | reverse complement strand
GGGATTGGAGAAGGTTTTTGTAAGTTTGTTTCGCCAATAAACAAGTTAGCTGCAATGCTTAGCGACTGTGCAAACTTTTAACTGATAGCAAGAAATTAACTTTGACAAACTAAAATTAACCAACATGACAAAAAGAATTTTTCTTTGGCTTAATACCATTATCTCTACAGTTTATTTGACAGGACACTTGTTTGACTTTTTTGTCGTGATGTCCAACTGGAGAGCTGGTAGTGTGGAATTACTTACAAATTTTAGAGCATTCTTCATTAATGCAGACCCGGGGCATTTCTTTCGGATAATTGTCCCGGTTTCTGTTCTGCTCTCGGTAATTAGCTTCTTTGCATATTTGAAATCAAACAAGCAGATTAAAATTATGCTTAGTGTTCACCTTGTCCTTACATTGGGTGCATTTCTGTTCACCATGTTCTATTTTCTTCCAATCAATAATTACTTGTTCTGGAACAAGGAAATAAGTTTGGAACCAGCTCTAACAATGAAATTAGTAAACAAGTGGGTATTTGGTGAACACCTTCGGGTGGTGTTTGGTTTTGTTGCATTAATAGTTTCAACGAGGGCACTTCACTTATCATATAACAAGTTGACTCATAACAATGGATAAACGGACACTATATCAAACAAACTTTTGCTGGGACTTTGAACAATTGCGCTTTGAACTGACTGTTGCACATGCAGCTAACACTGGTTTTGCGTCAGTGTGGCTTTTGTACTTGGCTGAACATTTGTACTTTCTATTGGCTTTAGAATAAAGGCTATACATTTGTACTTTCTAATCCACACCGAACGCAAAGCCAGAAAACGTTACCGGCAACCCTATTGGACAAAGTCTTCAACATCAACGGAAGGAAATATAAAATAATCGCAACAGTAGAAGATATATAAAAAACGTATTAAAAAAAATTAAAAAAATGACTAATATATCTCACATTGCTCAAATTATAGTTGCTTTGTCAATCGTATATGTTTGGATATTTCGTTTCGATAATATCGTAAAAGAATTTAAACAATATCGCTTGAGTGACTTAGCCCGTAACATAGTTGGCGCTGCTAAAATAGCGTTGTCAACATTACTGGTTGCAGGTATTTGGTATTCGGATTTGGTACTTATTCCGGCATTACTTATTTCTTTTCTTATGTTGGCAGCTCAATATTTTCATTTTAAAGTGGGCAATCCATGGCAAAAGCATATACCCTCTTTATTGCTGCTGATACTTTGTCTTTTCATTGCAGTCGAGACACTAAAATTAGTATAGCAATGAATTTACTTAATGCCCTTATTGTTATTTCAAGCCTGTCTTTTATGGGTTATGGAGTCACATATTTTAAATCAACAAAAAGGAAAAGTGAGTTCAACCGCTTTGGACTTGAAAAAGCAGGAGCGCTTACCGCAGTTTTAGAATTATTTGGTGCCTTAGGCTTGCTGATTGGTTTAAAGTTTCATTTTATTTTACTGGTTTCATCGGCAGGCCTGGCAATATTAATGTTTTTGGGTGTTGCAGTCAGGATAAAAGTGAGAGATACTCTTTGGGTTACACTGCCAGCTTTGTTTTTTATGATATTAAACGCATTTATTTTTTTCATTTCGCTTAACATAGAATAAATTCTATGTTTGCTCAATTACATGGTTGGCTTATTTTGAAAAAAGACTGGTTATAAACAAAAATAAATCTGTAATACAAGCTTATGCAAGTTGCTTATACAAAATCTTAAATTAAACAAAGTCATGCTTAAAAAATTCACAACGACTGATAATTTATTATTTATCGAAGCTTTTTTTGCTTAATTTCTTTGAAATTTTATATTTTATACGGGGAGCAAATGCAGCCAACAGAAGCAGGTAATCAACAAATTCCTTCATTAAATGTTATTCCCTCTGAATAACTTAAAAATAATGCGGCAGTTTTAATTTGTGGAGAAAGAGAGTAAATAGTGGTGTCTGTCAGAAACATACCCTCAAAAGAAATCCTGATGTTTCCCGGTTTAAGTGCAGCCTACAAAAAACAATTTCGATGAATAAAATAAGCAAGCGGTAGAAGAACTTTTTAATAATGCAGGCAAATAAAAACCTGAGGAATTGTTCAACATAAATAAGTGCCTTCTGAATGAAAAAAGTAGCAAAGCAAAATCTTCCATCTAAAATATGCACGGTTTGTGAAAGGTCATTTAATTGGCGAAAGAAATGGGAAAAGGTATGGGACGAGGTAAAATATTGCAGCGATAAGTGTAAAATGAACAAGCATAAAAAATGAGTAAAACCGGAATTATTTTCCCTCATCAGTTATTTGAACAAAATATACTTGTTTCAGCATGCGACACCATCTATCTGGTTGAAGAGTGGTTGAATTTTAAACAATATAGTTTTCACAAGCGGAAAATTGCATTTCACAGGGCCAGTATGAAATTCTATGAAAGTTTTCTTCAAGCAAAAAAAATTAAGGTCATTTATATTGATTCATTCAGTAAGATGGCTGACATAAGAAATCTTCTTCCCTATTTGAAAAAGCAAAAAGTAAATTCTTTTGAATATATCGACACCACCGATTATTGGCTTGAGCAAAGGATTAACAAAATATCTACCGCTCATAAATTAGATGCAATAAAACACCCCACTCCGCATTTTCTTAATTCTTCAGACGACATTGTAGCATATTTTTCCAATAAAAAAAGGATGTTTCAAACGGATTTTTATAAGTACCAGCGGCAAAGCAGAAATATTCTGATGGAGAACAAACAAAATCCCGTTGGTGGAAAATGGACGTATGATGATGAGAACAGGTTAAAATATCCAAAAGGAAAAACTCCTCCTCAAGTTGACTTTTTAAAACCCAATTCTTTTTATACAGAAGCTACTACCTATACAAACAAATATTTTTCGGATAACTACGGTATACTGAATACAGATTTTATTTATCCAACTACTTTTTCCGAAAGCAAAACATGGCTCCAAACATTTTTCAAAACAAGATTTTCGGATTTTGGACCTTATGAAGATGCCATCCTGGTAAATGAAAATATTCTGCATCACAGCGTTTTAACACCCATGCTAAATGCTGGTTTACTAACCCCTCAATTCATCATCGCTAAGGCTTTGAAATATGCAGGCAATAATGATATTCCATTGAATTCTTTGGAAGGATTTATCCGGCAAATAGTAGGTTGGAGAGAATTTATCAGAGCGGTATATGAATTGAAAGGCAAAGAAGAACGGACAAAAAATTACTGGGGCTTTACCCGAAAAATACCTTCCTCTTTTTGGGATGGAACAACAGGAATAGAGCCGATAGACAGCACCATTAAAAAAGTTTTGGAAACGGGCTATTGTCATCACATTGAGCGGTTAATGGTATTGGGAAATTTTATGTTGTTGTGTGAATTTGACCCCGATGAAGTTTACCGCTGGTTTATGGAATTTTTTATAGATGCCTATGATTGGGTAATGGTACCAAATATTTATGGCATGAGCCAGTTTGCTGATGGTGGATTGATGGCAACCAAACCGTACATAAGTGGCAGTAATTATTTAATGAAAATGAGTAACTATAAAAAGGGTAGCTGGCAAAACGTATGGGACGGATTATTCTGGAGATTTATGCATACCCATCGGGATTTCTTTTTGCAAAACCCCAGATTAGGGATGTTGGTAAGGAGTTTTGAAAAAATGCCCGCCATAAAACAAAAAGAACATATAAATATTGCAAACCAATTTCTTAATTCACTTTAAGTTGCCAACGCATTACAGCGTTATAAGACAATAAAATATTTGAAGTGATGAAGGGCAGCATATAACAAGCGGTTTAGCAATTTGGAGGCTGAAGTGCTAAATTCGAATGCAGCTCTTCGATTGAAATTTTGTACAAAACTGAATATTTGTTCTTTTACTCCTGCCCTGCGTCAAGCCCCGATCTGTTATACGCAACTCTTGCTTTTCAAATAAACTGGACTGCAAACTTGAAACTGACTACTTGAAATTAACTGTGAAAAACTAAATGAAACAACTTTTTATATTGACGGTATTTCTATTATACTTTTGTAGTTAAGAAAGAGCAATGGACAAAATGCAGTTTGAATACAAGAGCCTCGTGCTCATCACACTGGTGAGTTTTCTGCTCATTCTCGTCTTCAGCCTTATTGGTCGATTCGCATTTCCTCCAATATCCTATGGACAACTGCTATGCTACCAATTGGGGGACTGCTGCGGCATAGTGGGAGGTGTTTTCGCTGCACGTTACACAGGTCTTAGGGGAGAGCATGTCACAGCCTCAGCATTCATTTTATTAGGGATAACGCATGGCATTTCCCTCGCTTCGTCCGGACTAGAGCAATTCAATGTTGACCGCGGACTGGCCGTAGTGTTTCCTATGGTGCCCACATTCCTGATGGTAGGATGGTGCTCTATGTTTCCCTTATGGTTACGATGGCTGCCAGTGTTACCATTGTCGTTTCTTCTCTATATGTATGTGGATGTTGTAAAAGGAGGCGAGTATTATTCACTCGTAGCTCGCCTCGGCTATCTGTTCTGGATGTTGACTGAAATATTGTGGGGCATTTACATTTTCCGGGATTGGAGGCGACATCAGCAGGTGGTGGGTAGTAAATGAAACGAAATGATAACGATCCTATAGTACTCCCCTGTGCAAACCTTGAGTTTGTCGGCTTAGTTGGCATTATTTAAGAGAGACAAACTAAAAAATGAAATAATAATAAAGATACAATCAAATACTATAAGTATGACTTTTTTAAAGTTAGTACCAAGTGTGTTCTATACTGACATTACAGACGGAATAAAACTATTTGTTGACTGTCTGCAATTTTCAATTGAACACCAAGATTTAAAGACTTCACAACCTTATTGTGTTTTAGAAAATGATGGAATAAGGATTATGGTTTTTCAAGACGAACAATTAGCTAAAGAACATTATCCAGAGCTAAGGCTTGTAACGGATAATATTGAAGAAGTGTTTGCAAAAGTATCGGCTTCTCATCCTCATCTACTGCACCCAAATCTCAATACAGTTACGCTAAGACCATGGGGTGCCAAAGAATTTGCAATTGCAGATAAGCAACTTGGCATAAGATTTCAACAATGGTAAACAATCAATTTCCGTCTTAGCTAAGACCTTTACATGTGATTTAGCTGGGATAAAATGTTGGGGTTATTCAGGCATAAAAAAACCGCCCGAAATTTTGGGCGGAACAAAATGATCAATTTAAATAATGCAAATTATTATTTCTTCTCAGCAGCTACTGCTTTCTGTTCATCAGCATGTTGCATCACTTCTGTTTGATGATGGATGCTTTCTTTATGAATGGCATGAAAGAGTTCTGCAATAAATTTTTCTGTAAGATGCTTGCGCTTGCCAAGATCCATCCGAGTCTGAACGATCTCATTCCAGCGGCTGGGTTGTACGATGGCAAGGTTATGTTCCCTTTTGTAATCACCTATCTCCCGCACAATGTCCATCCTTTCACTCAACACTTCCAGCAAATACTTGTCAAGGCTGTCAATTCTTGAACGCAGAGAATCCAACTGGTTCTCGGCTTCAGGGTTTTGATCAATGTTCTCCCGAACGATCAGTGAAGCTATCAATTCTCCAAAAGCAGAAGGAGTTAATTGTTGTTGTGCATCACTCAGTGCCTTGTCAGGATTGATATGCGACTCGAGATGTAATCCATCAAATCCGATGTCGAGGGCAGTTTGCGCTACCTCTTTCAGCAATTCCCTGCCTCCACATATATGACTGGGGTCGCATATGATTGCAATTTCTGGGTAACGCCTCTTCAGTTCAATGGGAATGTTCCATCGGGGAATGTTGCGGTACTTGGTTTTTTCGTGTGTGCTGAAGCCACGGTGAATAGCAGCCAGCCTGGTAATGCCAGCCCTGTTTAAGCGCTCAAATGCGCCTATCCAAAGTTCAAGGTCTGGGTTTATCGGGTTTTTTACTAAAACGGGTATATCAACTCCCTGCAGGGCATCGCAGATTTCCTGCACGGCAAAAGGATTCACTGTTGTCCTGGCGCCTATCCAAAGGATATCAATACCGCTCCGCAATGCTTCATACACATGCTTCACATTGGCAACCTCTACGGCACAGGGCACTTTATTATCAAAACTTGCATCTTTCAGCCACTTTAAACCTACACTGCCAATACCTTCAAAGGAATTAGGGCGGGTTCTGGGTTTCCAGATGCCGGCTCTTAAAATATCAATGTTGTTCTGGCAAATTTGTTTCGCCGTTTGGTGTACCTGCTCTTCACTTTCAGCACTGCATGGACCGGCCATTATAAGCGGGCTCTTGAAGTTAAACCCCCATTGGCTTATAGGTTTAATTTTTAATTCTTTACTCATAAAAGGTGTTGCGGTGTTTTCGTTAAATTAGGTTTTTTCTTATCCTCGATTTTACAAAGTAATACAAAATTTACCGTTCAATCAAAAATATTAAACAATCTTTTTCTTTTCATAAATGCCTAAAATCCTGGTATTCTCACTTTTACGCTGTAAAATAAACTTTACATCATCAATATGTTGCATCCTTTCGCTCTCAATTTCCAGGTAATAATACTCCTCCGTTCCTTTTTTAAATTGTACTGTTTTGCTGATGGTAGCCTGGTGTTCCGAAACTATCTTCTCAGCATGAGCAAGATCAGCTGCTTGTAAAACACATGATGCTTTTGGGTTTTGAATGGTTGTTTGCTGAAAGTTGACTTTTGATGCAGTGATAATAAAAAAACGGGTGAAGTTATCGGGGTGATTATCAATGTTTTCATGCAGGATAGTTAAACCGTATTGTTCAATAGCCTTGCGGTTGCCTATGGCAGCGGCGTTTGTGAGTTTTTCATCCGCAATTTTTTTTATGCCCCCTGCTGTGCTGTTTGTTTCCTCAAACTTCAGGTGAGCAAATTCTTTCAGAAAATTTGATGATTCTTTAATGGCTACAGGGTGGGAATAAACAATCTCTATTTCCTGCATATTTTTTTTTTGCAATGCCGCTATATGCAGGTTCACATGAAAATATATTTCATCAGTAATAATCAAATCATTTTCAATGATGCGCTGGATATTTGTTTTTCCTTTATCTGTAATATTTCCTGCAAGGGAATTATCAACTGCTATAATGCCCAAAGTATCTTCTACCATTGAAACGGCTTTCATGATATCATCAAAAGATCCCTGGGGTATAAGTATTATTTCACTTCCGAAAAACTCTTGTGCAGCAAGGTAATGAAAGGAAAAAGGCTCCCCTAAGAAAGCAACTGTGGTCGGTTCCGGCATCTGTCAAAAATAAAAATAATACAAGCACATACTCACTGTAATAGCGCTGATAAGTGAAAGCAATCCTCCCACTCTTACAAAATCCGTGAATTTATAATTTCCAGGTCCATAGATCATTATATTTGTCTGATAGCCCAGTGGTGTTAGATAGCAGGTGCTTGCAGCAAACATCACACTGAAAACAAAAGGCCTGGGGTCTATGCCCATCTGTTCACCTAAACTGATTGCAATTGGCGTTAGCAAGACCGCCGTTGCCTGGTTACTCATTACACTTGTGATGGTGGAGGTCAATATGAACAAACCGAAAAGGATATACAAGGGCCCAAGGTCTGAAAGGTATGTTTTCATGTAGCCCGCCAAAATAGCCGCTGCACCTGATTTCTCAATGGCTGTTCCCAATGGAAGCAAAGCCGCAAGCACAAAGATGATGCGCCAGTCAACTTCCCTGTAAGCTTCCCTAATTGTGATAAGTCGGAATAAAAATGAAAGGATTGTGCCTATGATAGCGCCCTGTAGGATAGGCAGAATATCAAACGCTGCAAGCGCAACTACGCCGATTAAAATGGCAAAAGCAATGTATACTTTCTTCTGATCATATTCTTCTTTTTCAATCTCCTGCGTAAACACAAAATCTCCGCTGCGTTTCAGTTGATCAAACGAATCTTTGCGTACTTCCAGTAAAAGATCATCGCCAAAACGAACTTCAACATCATTCAATCTTCCCTGAATCAATTCACCTTTTCTGCGCACCGCCAGCGGCACAGCATCATACAATTCTTTAAAATCAATTTCTTCAAACGTACTTCTTGCAATAGATGCATTGGGGCCCACCACTACTTCCACCAGTGCAGTTTCATTACTTTTCAGGTCGCTGTCTTCCAGAATTGTAGAGGAAGAAAAAGTTATACCCTTCATGGATTTCAACTTCATTATATCACTGGCACTTCCCCGTACAACAATGGTGTCATTCTCATCCAGCGTTTCAAAATCATCAGGTAGCCAAAGTGTTCCTCTGCTATCAGTTATTTCTACAACTTCCAGTTCAAGTTGTGTTATGATTGGTGTTTCGGCTATTTTCTTTCCTAAAAATGGCGACCCTTTTTTCACTACAATTTCAGTAACATAATCTTTTAGTTGATAATCATCACTCAAAGATTCTGCAGCCCTTCTTGCAGGGATGAGTTTCGGCCCTAAGAAATACATATACACAAAAAACACAGCAAATAATATCAGCCCGGTTGGTGTTGGCTCAAACATGCTGATGCCTTCATACCCGTGCCTTTGCACAACTCCATCAACAACAAGATTTGTGGAAGTTCCTATGAGAGTTATAGTTCCGCCCATAATTGCTGCAAAAGAAAGCGGCATTAAAAGTTTAGTTGGGCTTTGATTTGTAAATTTTGCGATCTTAAAAACAATAGGCATGAAAATGATAACTACCGCTGTGTTGTTAAGAAAAGCGGAAACAAAACCACAAACAAGCAATATCAAAATAAAACCCCTCTCCTGCTTTTTGCCGATGGACTTTATCATCATTTTGCCGATCACATTCACAGCGCCGGTTTTTTCAAGGGCTGCACTCATAAGAAACAGGAACAGGATAGTTACTGTAGCGCTGTCACTGAACCCTGCAATTGCTTCTTTATCCGTAATTACTCCAGAGAACATAAGCAACGCCATGGCTATTAGCGAGGTAACATCAATTGGAATTTTTTCCCAGATGAACATGGCAATAGTAAAACCTACAATGAGAAGTACAATTGTTACCGGGTCTAATGGAAACATTTATTCAGGTTTAGGTTGTCAAAGCTATATTATTAAATCACTGTGCAAAAATCTACTATTTTAGTAGAATATTCAAATTTGAAAAACGTTGCTCCATGAAATGAAAGAAATCCTGCTTAATTTTCGGCAACTGATTATTTATGATTGATAAAGATATTCGCCTTGCTGCTACGCCACCGGGCAGTTTTTATAACAGTGCTGAAAGTTATGTGCAGGCTATAGAAAAGGTTTTCGCAAAAACATGGCATTTTATCGGGGATAAGAGTTTGTTTACTGATGCTAACTACCTCTACCCCGCCTGGCTGCTTGAGGGATGCCTGAATGAGCCACTTCTGATAAGCAGTGACGCAAACAGGAAGCTGAGTTGTGTGAGTAATGTTTGTACGCACAGGGGTTTTATGCTGGTGGAGGAACCGATGAAAGCCGCTACCATCCGATGCCGTTATCATGGAAGATGTTTTTCACCGGATGGGAAATTTATGAGTATGCCGGAATTTGAAGAAGCGAAAAACTTCCCGACAAGGATGGATGATCTTGCTGAATTGCAATTAAAAGAATTTGCAGGCATATATTTCACTTCTGTTTTTCCGGCGATAGATTTTGAAGAAATGATACAACCTGTGCTGAATCGTATGCCCTGGTTCCCTTTTACTGATCTGCAATTTTCTGCAGAACATTCTAAAGATTATCACATAAAAGCCAACTGGGCTTTGTACTGCGATAATTACCTGGAAGGTTTTCATATTCCTTATGTGCATAAAAGCCTGAACAAGGTAATTGATTACGGCAATTATGAAACGCATTTATACAAGTATTGCAATCTGCAACTCGGCATTGCAAAAGAAGGTGAAATGATATTTGATATTCCTGCAGGGGCTGAAGATGCCGGAAAAAATGTTGCAGGATATTACTGGTGGGTGTTCCCGAACATGATGCTGAATTTTTATCCCTGGGGCTTAAGTGTAAATCTTGTGCAACCCAAGGGGAAAGATGAAACTGTCATCAGTTTCAGAACTTATATTTCTGATGTTTCAAAATTCAATCAAGGTGCCGGCAGCGACCTGAACCGGGTGGAACTGGAAGATGAAGAAGTGGTGGAAAGCGTACACCGGGGCTTGCAAAGCCGCCTTTATCACCGGGGCAGATATTCTCCCAAAATGGAAAAAGGCGTTCATCATTTTCACGGTTTGATGGGGGAGTTTTTAAGGGGATGATAAAATTTCTCTTTCCCGACACAATATTCTTGTGAATATTTACGTTCTGCGCATCCTCACACCATTGTTTAACTTAAAAATCTTTCGTTATGAAAAATGTTTTCATGGTGGCGGCCATTACTCTCATTCTGCTTTCCGTTCAATGTAAAAAGTCAGAAACCCGGAACAACACGGTGCACAAAACAGAGATAGAAACTGATAACACCCTCTACCCTGGCGGGCAGGATGCAAGCAGGGTAAACAGTTTTGCCGACCTCATCGCTTCAGGAACCAGAAGAAAATCAGAGAAAACACTTGCGAAGTTCATGCATAACATGCAGCCACTGCCGCAATTTTTTTCCATCTCACCCTCTGAAAAGTCGGTGATCACCGGTGAAGAAGGCACGGTTCTCACTTTCGATAAAAACAGTTTTGTGCATGCAACAACGGGCGAGCCTGTAACCGGTGAAGTAGAAATTTCACTCACAGAATATCTTGCGTATGATAAAATGCTTGCTGGGAATTTGAACACCATGTGTAACGGCAATTTACTGGAAACCGGCGGTATGGTTTATATTGAAGCAACAGCCGGGGGAGAAAAAGTAAGTCTGAAAAACGGCAGTTATTACCAGCTTGAAATGCCTGCTAAGGCAGAAGCACAGAATATGCAGTTATTCTATGGCGAACAGCAGAATGACAGAGTTAATTGGGTTACACCCGATCCTGCTGACATGATGATGGATAACATGTTTCCTGATGCCATGCGTTTGCCGAAATCTCCAAAATATCCGGGAGGTCTAGATTCACTTTATACTTACCTGAATGAAAATGTAGTATTGCCAGAAGAGTTACAAGGAGCAAAAGCAGCGGGGCATAATTATTTTACTATTGTTTTAAAACCGAACGGGAAAGTGAAAGAAGTTTCCCGCCACCTCTATATAAAAACATATGCTGATAGAGAAATTGAAAAGGTATTGATGAATTCACCTGCCTGGAATATGCCTGCCAGTGCAGAAGATGGAACAACAAAAACAGTGAACATGCCCATCAATATAAAATGGATAGCCGAACCATCGCTTATCCCAACCAGCGTAAAAGCGAATTACCTAAATGACTACAAGAAAAATTATGCGTCTTTCGCTTTATCAAAATATGTGTTGATGCCTTCTAAACTCGGATGGATAAACTGCGATAAATTTATAAGAAACACAAACAATATTGACCTGTTTGTGCAAATACCTGATTCAGATGATTTCCAGGCGAAACTTCTTTTTCAAAGTTTCCGATCCCTGTATGACGGTGTAAGGGTGGAGAATGGCGTTGTATTTAGAAAGGTGCCCCTGAACGCAGATATAACGATTGTTGCAATGAAATGTGAGAATGAAAAATTTTATGTTGCCACCCAGTTTTTAACAGCAACCCGGGACAATGAAATAACCAACCTTGATTTTAAAGAAGTGAATGAAGCAGAACTTGCTGAAGTATTTAAAAAGCTTGCAAACCCAGTGGAAATCTTTGCATCGAAATAGTAACCGAGAGTCCAACTACCCTTTATAAAGACCTTGGAGTGATTTAACGAAGAAAGCGGATTCAATCTTTTACAACTGAGTCCGCTTTCGCATTTACAATATCCGTGAACATTGTAATTGCCCTTGATATTCGAATCCCGGTCTTGTCTTGCGACTACACCGATGAACCTTCCTTTCGGTCGATCCGGCCTTTCATTTCTGATCGGTTACCCTTCATTCTCTTTCTAATCCCTCCCGCCTTGCAGCGGGATTTCATTTTCGGTTCCTGATGGGCTGGATATTTTCATCAAGTGATTCAAAAGTATATGCATTGATAATTGCCACCAAATTTTCTTGCACCTTTATTTTTGCACAGCAAAATCACATAACTTATGCACAATGTGTGCATACTTGAGTTCCCCGAAAGTTAAACCAGGCGGGGATTTCAGGGGATTCGTTAAAATACAATGCACATACCTACTTGAAAGGATTATTTTGTGAGGATAAGCTTTTGCCTGTTTTGTTCTTTCCCATTCACCAGGATGGCAATAATATGTTCCCCGGGGTAATGTTTGCGGGTAGTTAAGTCTTTGAAGCGAAGCATTTTTTTGAAATATTTTGCTTTCCCGGGTTGAAAAACATTTTCTGCAATCTGAAATACTTTTTTCGAAAGGCTTTTGTTCGCTTTCACATAGTACACAGTGAATTCGATTCGAAATTTCTCAGCTTTTCTTTCTGCATTTATAAAATTAAAAGCAAAAGAAACACTTTCGCCGACCCTGATCTTCCTTTTATCAAGTGTAAAGTTTTCAATCTTGGCTTGATGTTTTGTTTGCATTGAAAAAACTTTTAGAGCTTTTTCATCTCCGCTTTTCAATAAAGTTCTTGCCGCATGTTTTAGTATCCAATCAGTTTGTGTTGAGATACCTTTCCATTTTTTCATGATCTGTAACACTACCTGCGGGTTATCTTTAGAAATATCATTCAGGTTATTTGCAACACTTTTCCGAACAGTTTCAGAAACATCAGTTTTCAGGTTTTCAAGAATGGGGAGTATGAATGAGGGATCTTTTTTAAATGCAGGCAGCGCCATCGCCCAGGGAAGGCGGGGCCTGCAGCCTTCAGTTGCTAATCTCCTTACATATTGATTCTTATGCCGACTCCAGCGTAACATTTGCTTCATCATATCCTTTTCATATTTTACAATAAAGGGACGAACCGCAAATTCACAACTCGTGTATTTTGTGATCTCTTCAAATGCATACACTGAAGTTTTCATATCATGTAATCCAAAAAGTTCAATGTACTCAGGCAAAAACATAGGTAAAAAATTCAGCCCCTCACCTTTTCTTTTTATGAATTCTTGTGCTATAGAAATAATGATGTTTGCAGCTTGTGTAAATTCTGGTGGTAAGATCTTGTGATATGCTAAGGTGATCTTCCTCATGCGGGCTTTCAATTCACTGCTCTCCCACTTAGTATCTTTAACAAAGCGCATAAACTTTTTTTCATTAAACCGGGGTATCAAATACAGGTTGACTTCATTCAGTTCACGGAAGAATTCTTTGTTATATAAATTTTTTAGTGGTTCGGCCATTTCTTAAAATTCTACTAATGTTACACCATCACCGCCCATGTTATCAGCCTCAAATTCATATTTTTTTATCCCAGGATACGATTTCAAAATATTTCGTACGGCCTCCCGCAATACCCCAGTTCCCTTGCCATGCAAAATGCGCAGCTGGTAAACATTCCGAATCAGTGCTTTGTCAAGAAATTGTTCAAGTTCCAGCATTGCCTCTTCTTTTGCCTTTCCTCTCAGATCAAGCTCGGTGTTAAATTTTTCCTCATCCATGTTTACATCCACAATTTGTTTATGTTGAAAATGCGCATCAGGAACAGTTACAACAACTAATTCTTGAACAGGAACCCTGGTTTTCATATTTTTAAATATTACAAGCGCATTTTTTTTATCTATAGCTTCCACTAGGCCGATCTCAGTTCCATTAATGAGTGTAACCCTGTCCCCTGTTTTTATTTCTTCCCGGGAGAAATTTTCCGAAGATTTTATGAATTGGGATCTTCTTTCCCTGTTGTTTTTGTTCCTGTTTGAAGAAATAAATGATTTTAGCTTTTCTTTTGCAGATTGAATTTCCGCCGGTTGGGCCATTTTCATTTCATCCGTCAGCTTTTTAAATTCAAACTCCATTTTTCTAAGGCTATCATCTTCTTTTTCTAATTTTTTTAGGTTGAACTGGCGTTCTTTTTCTTTCGCTTTTTCAAAAGCATCTTTTACATCAACTTCTTTTTTTCTTATTTCCTGCTCTCTTTTCGTTGCTTCTTTTTCCCGCAACTTAAGATGTTCCTTTTCTATTCGTACACTTTTTAACAACTCCTCAAACCGGATATGTTCCTTGCTAACAAGTGTTTTCGCCTTTTCAATAATTTCATTCGGAAGGTTTGTTTTTTGTGCAATTTCAAATGCATAACTACTACCGGGTTTTCCAGTTTCAAGTTGATATGATGGTTTTAATTCTTTTTCATCATACAACATACTACCATTTAAGACGCCAGCATGATTAGAAGCAAAAACTTTTAAGTTTGAGTAATGTGTTGTAATCACACCAAAACTTTTTTTCATATTCAACGCATCCAAAATGGATTCAGCGATTGCGCCGCCAACTACAGGGTCAGTTCCAGTTCCGAATTCATCAATAAAAAACAAGGTAGTATCGTCAGTATGTGTTAAGAAATATTTCATCTTGAGCAACCTGCTGCTGTAAGTTGAGAGTTCATCTTCCAGGCTTTGCGTATCTCCAACATCACAAAAGATATTTCTGAAAATACCAACTCTGCTGTTTGATGCAGTGGGAATAAGTAAACCACTTTGCAACATAATTTGCAATAAAGCGATGGTTTTCATAGCTACAGACTTTCCACCGGCATTCGGCCCACTAATTACAAGAATTCGGTTATCCGCATCCATTTCTACCTGTAATGGTATTACAGGTTTTTGCATTTTTTTATTAAGTTGTAGGAGAATGGGATGTTTTGCATTGAACAGATAAATACATTTTTCCTGAACTACAGAAGGCATGTCTGCTGAAATATCAATTGCATATTTTGCCTTTGCTTTATTGAAATCAATAATGGTTAACAGCCATTGATAAGTGATAAAATGTTGTTGATACGGAGCAAGTTCTGCAGTAAGTGATTTTAATATTTTATAAATTTCCCGCTTCTCTTCCCTTTCCAATTCAAAAATTTCGTTCTGAATGTTTACAATCTCTTCCGGTTCGATAAATACCGTTTTCCCTGTGTCGCTTTCGTCATGAATAATTCCCTTTACCTGCCGTTTGTATTCACTTTGGATACCAAACACTCTTCTGCCGTTACGCATAGTCTCTTCAACATCGCTTAACACCCCTGATTTTCTTAACCTTTGTAATGCGGATTGAAATGCCTTCTCCAACTGCCTGATCGTTGCGTCTATATCCTTTCTTATTCTTATTAATTCTGTGCTCGCATCATTTCTCAGTTTACCTTCGTCATCCAATACTTTTTGAATCGTTGTGATAAGCGTTTTTTCAAATACTACATGTTCAGTAAATGCACTTAGTGCTGGATACACCTCTTTTTTGTGGGAAAAATATTTAATAAGCAAGCCACTGTAATTTGCTGTAAGTTTTAACTGATGTATCTGCTGTTCCTGTAATACATAGTTTTCAATTGCAAGAAGTTTCGTTATTTCCCGGGTATCAAAAATCCGGTCTGAGGGAAATTTGTCGTCTGAAGTGAGAATTGTGGTCATTTCTTTCGTTTGTTTCAGAAGTTTTACTACTTCCTCAAACTTGTCCATCGGGCGCACTTTCTTAACAAAGTCAATTGCCATGGGGCTTTCGCATCGGTTTGAAATCTCGGCAAGTACTTTGTCAAACTCAAATGCAGTTAGAATATCCTGAGGGTATAGTTTCACAATTCACTTTTTGCAAACGTACAATGATTTTTAGAATGTGCTATCAGTTGGTTAAAAAAAATCCCGCAACAGCTTTATCTGTTGCGGGAAACCCAAACCTAACTAACTACATGAATTATTTCACTGTTATCTTCTGCACATTTTGTACAGCCTTTACTTCTTTCTTAGGAAGAACGATATTCAGGATGCCGTTCTCATAAACAGCGTCTATCTTCTCGCTGTCAATGTTTTCTGGCAAAGTGAAAGTTCTCTGGAAACTTCCATAAGAAAATTCTTTTCTTGTGAATTTGCCTTCTTTTGTTTCCTTATTTTCTTCCCTCTTTGCGCTTACTGTTATGTAATCTTTCTCAACATCAACATGAAAATCTTGTTTTGAAAAACCCGGAACAGCAAACTCCAGTTTAAATTCTTTTTCCGATTCAGATACATTTACTGAAGGAATGAAAGTGCCTTTTACGTCGAAAAATTTTTCCGGCCAGTTAGAGTTGAATAACTCATCAAACACATTAAAAAGTGCGGGCACTCCCTGCGGTTTTTTGTTAATAGTTAACATAGTCATATTTTTTTGTTTTAAATTAGTTTAACAGTAGCTGAAAGGTCAAAGCTTATTCCAATAGTATTTTACTGACAAGTTGTAACTCAACCAGCTAGTTGGTAAGACAAAATTTCTATTTGCAGTGAAAACAAAGTGTTAGAATGTCAGGAAACTTATCTGATAGTTGCCCGAAGGCCTACTTCAATTACTTCAGGCCTCAAAATTATTCCGTTATTAATTTCAAAGCGCAGCATGGTTCTTATTTTATGAATCCCTGAAATACCAGCTGCGCCTGGATTCATAAAGAGGAAATTATACATTTTATCCGGCATAACCCTAAGAATATGTGAATGGCCGCAAATGAAGAGTTTTGGTGGTTGGGTAGAAAATATTTTCTTCACTCTTGCATCATATTTCCCCGGGTAGCCACCGATATGGGTCATCAAAACATCGAGTTTCTCTACTGTAAACCGGTTATCAAGGGGGAACTCATTTCGAATCTCCCCTCCATCAATATTTCCCCAAACACCCCGTAAAGGTTTTATCTCCGTGATTTTATCTGCAACTGTTCTATTTCCAAAATCGCCTGCATGCCAAACCTCATCTGACCAAACGCAATGCTTTAAAATTGCATCATCTATATAGCCGTGCGTATCAGATAATAACAGGACCTTCACCGCATTTCCTCCTCTACATGTTTTAAAATCAGTTCAATATCTGCCGGGCTGAATTCTTTTCCCTGGAAATATTTTTTGAACCAGGTTCCCTGGCGTTTTGCGTAATTTCTTGTGTTTTGTTTTATTCTTTCAACAGCAGATTGCAGATCCATTTTCCCTTCTTCATAAGCAAACAACTCTTTGTAACCAAGGGTATTCAAAGCTGGCAATTTTTTGTAGGGATAGAATCTTTTGGCCTCTTCAAGTAATCCCTGTTGCATCATCACATCAACTCTTCGATTGATTCTTTCGTACAAAGTTTCCCTGTCCAGGTTCAGGTAAATATTTATAGGCACAAAATTTCTTTTTGCAGAAACATTTCTACGAAGTTCAGAATACTTCTGCCCGGTAATCATACATACTTCCAATGCACGGATAATTCTGTGCGGGTTCTGCCTATCAATATTCATGAAATATTCCGGGTCTTTATCCTGTAATAAATCTTGTAATGCCCCTATACCATCTTTTCTAAGTTTTTCATCCAGCATTTTTCTTATCTCAGGATCAGAAGCGGGTAATTCATCCATGCCATTCAAAACCGCCTGAATAAAAAGCCCTGAACCCCCACATAAAATAACGATGTTCTGTTTTTCATGTAATTCACCCAATAAACTGATAACATCTGTCTCAAACTTTCTAACATCATAGGCATCATGTATAGAAAACGAGTTAATAAAATGATGTGTTACTTCAATAAGTTGAGAAGAAGTCGGTTTGGCTGTGCCGATATTTAATTCCCGGTAAAATTGGCGGGCATCTGCAGAGATAATTTCTGCTTGAAAATGTTTTGCCATTTGCATTGCAACATCTGTTTTCCCTACCCCTGTAGGTCCGGCTAAAACAATAAGATATTTCTTTCCCGGCATCACTGTACAGGAGTTAAGCCCAATGCTTTCCCTTTCTCCAGCATAAGTTGATATGCAGCAGCATAGTTGTTTGGGATTACACCATCCAGGATTGCATCTTTAATAAATTCTTTAATAATTCCAATTTCTTTACAGGGACTTAAATTAAAAACCTGCATGATAAGTTCACCGGTTATAGGGGGTTGAAAATTCCGTACATGGTCTTTTTCTTCCAGGTCTTTCAGTTTTTGCCTTACCATTTCAAAATTTTCGAGGTACCGTTTTACTTTAAGTCTGTTCTTGGTAGTGATGTCGGCTTCACACAAGGTCATTAAACTTTCAATATCATCTCCTGCATCAAATATCAATCTCCTGATAGCAGAATCAGTTACATTTTCTTTTGTCAGCGAAATGGGGCGCAGATGCAGTAAAACCATCTTCTCAACAAATTTCATTTTTGCATCTAACGGAAGTCGCATTTTTTCAAAAATAGGTTTAACCATTCTTGCCCCCATAACTTCATGCCCATGAAAGGTCCAGCCCTGTTTTTCAAAATATTTTTTTGTAACGGGTTTTGCAATATCATGTAATACTGCGGCCCAGCGAAGCCAGAGATCTTTTGTTCGCAGGCTAATGTTATCAAGCACTTCGAGAGTGTGATAAAAATTATCCTTATGCCCCCGGCCATCCTGCATATCAACACCCACAAGTTCAATCATGTCAGGGAAAATAATTTTTAATAAACCCGATTCATATAATAAATCAAACCCCTTTGATGGAATGTCTGAAAGAATGATCTTGTTTAACTCATCGGTAATTCTTTCAGCAGAGATTATTTTTATGCGCTCAGCATTTTGCCTGATGCCTTCAAAAGTATTTGCTTCAACAGAAAAATTTAATTGTGTTGCAAAGCGAATAGCCCGCATCATACGCAGAGGATCGTCACTGAAAGTAATACCTGGCCCGAGGGGTGTTTTTATGATACCATTTTCAATATCAGCAACTCCATTGAACGGATCAATCAACACTCCAAAGTTTTCTTTGTTTAAAGAAACAGCCAATGTATTTATTGTAAAATCCCGGCGCTGCTGATCATCTTCCAAAGTCCCTGCTTCTACAAAAGGCTTTCTGGAATCATGAACGTAAGATTCTTTCCTTGCGCCAACAAACTCAAGGTCTATTTCCTTAAATTTAAAATGCGCTGTTCCGAAATTTTTAAACACCGACACTTTTGTTCCTTCACACAGCTTCTGTGATACCTTTTCCGCTAACTTTATTCCATCACCTACACAAACAAAATCAATGTCTTTTTTGTAATCCCTGTACAACATTTTATCCCGCACAAAACCACCTACTACATAACATGGGAAACCTAGTTTTTCTGCCGACTGGGAAACAATTTCAAAAATTTGTTTTTCAGTGTCAGAAAAAAAATAATTTGTGAGAATATTTGTAAAAGTAGGTTTCATTTAAACTCACTAAACAGCAACATGATTCTCCCGCAGTGCATCATTCAGGCTGGTTTTTTTATCTGTACTTTCTTTCCTGGTTCCGATGATCAAAGCACAGGGGACATTATATTCACCTGCAGGAAATTTTTT
This sequence comes from Chitinophagales bacterium, assembly GCA_046160675.1. Taxonomy (GTDB): domain Bacteria; phylum Bacteroidota; class Bacteroidia; order Chitinophagales; family BACL12; genus JACMJP01. The sequence goes on along the minus strand of JBJXHH010000129.1, from coordinate 2,973 downwards.
TGTGTAACTACCGGGAATCACAACACTTCTTGCAGGCACTCGTCCTTTATATTCTATAGACTCCTTGTTTGTAACATCAATGATTTTTGTTGATTGTGTGAGTACAACATTCGCCCCGAGCACTGCTTCTTCTTCAACAATAATTCCTTCAACGACAATGCATCTTGAACCAATAAAACAATTGTCTTCAATTATTACCGGAGAAGCCTGAACAGGTTCCAACACTCCGCCGATTCCAACTCCGCCGCTTAGATGTACATTCTTACCGATCTGTGCACAACTTCCCACTGTTGCCCAAGTGTCAACCATCGTACCTTCATCAACATAAGCACCGATGTTTACATACCCCGGCATTACAATGCAGTTTTTCGCTACAAAACTTCCGTAACGGATCAATCCGTGTGGTACTACCCTTACTCCTGCTTCTTTAAAATTTTTCTTCAAAGGAATTTTATCATGAAACTCAAAAGGTCCTACTTCAATTGTTTGCATTTGCTGAATCGGAAAATATAAGATCACAGCTTTTTTTATCCATTCATTTACCTGCCATCCGTTCGTACTTTTTCCTGCAACTCTCAGTTCACCCTTATCTAATTTTTCAATCACCTGCCTTATCGTATTTTTCACACTTTCTTCTTTCAGCAGTTCCCTGTTATCCCATGCTTGTTCAATTGTATTCTTGAGCTCCATCATAGCTGCAAAATTAATTGTTTTATCTTCGTTCGGAATGAATAAACAGCTGAAATTCCTGCTTGGCCCATTGATAGCAGTTCTTATTGCCTACTTCTTTTTCAGATCCGGAGAATCATTACTACTCAGTAAAACTGCAGGAGTACTTGTTCTGATGGCTTACTGGTGGATCACAGAGAGTGTCAACATTTTTGTTACAAGTTTATTGCCTGTGATCTTATTTCCTCTTCTTGGAATAATGGGAATAGAACAAGTGGCTCCTCAATACATGAAAGATGTGATGTTTCTTTATATAGGTGGATTTGTCTTGACGTATGCAATTGAAAGATGGGATCTTCACAAAAGAATATCACTAAACATTCTACTAAAAGCAGGCACCTCTCCTACTAGAATATTATTCGGTTTTTCTATTGCTACGTATTTTATTTCTATGTGGCTGAACAATACTTCAACCACTCTTATGATGTTACCTGTTGCACTTGCCATAGTACATCAGTTGCATGGCGGAAACCTTGACAAAAGAAGCGGGCTTTCCACTGCACTGCTTTTGGCAATAGCATTTGCCTCTTCTATAGGCGGTACAGCTTCCTTAGTTGGAACATTACCCAACATGGTTATGAAAAAATTTTACGATGAGAATTTTCCTGATGCACAACCGCTTGATTTTGCAAACTGGATGTTTGTTGCGTTACCTATCAGCTTTATTTTACTGATGTGCATGTTTTATATTCTGAAAAAAATATTTCTTAAAAACAGCGATCATATAGTACCCGATATGAACTATTGCAGGACTGAAGTGATGAAACTTGGCAGGATGGGTTACGAGGAAAAGGTGATAACAATTGTTTTTAGTACTGCAGTGGTTCTTTGGTTAACGTTAGATGATAAACAGTTTGGTGGATTTACCTTTTCAGGGTGGAAAACCTATTTGCTTAAATGGAATGTGATCCCCGATGGAAAATTTATTAATGAAAGTTATGTTGCTGTATTCATGGCGGCTATCTTATTATTTTATCCTTCAAAAAACAAAAAGGGTACAAACCTGGTAACCTGGAAGGAAATGAAACACCTTCCTATTGGAATTTTATTTTTATTTGGCGGCGGTTTTGCATTAAGTGAGGGAGTAAAAATTTCAGGTCTGAATAATTGGCTGGGCGAACATTTACTGTTTATTGCTAACTATCCGCTTTGGGCTATGATACTCGTCATTTGCCTTTTAACAACCCTGTTTTCTGAATTTGCCAGCAACACAGCTACTGTAATCCTGTTTCTCACCATCATGACTCCTGTCATTCAACAATCCTCCTTACCTCCATTGCTTATAACTTTCCCACTTGCTTTAGCTGCATCATTTTCATTTATGCTTCCTGCAGGAACACCGCCCAATACAATAGTATTCGGCTCAGAAAAAATCAAAGCAAGAGATATGATGCGGGCAGGGATTTACCTTGACATCATTGGTGCACTGGTAATAACTGTTGGAATTCTAACACTGGGAAGGTGGGTGTTTGGGATTTAAAAACGATCTCCATAAAAAACGAAGTGTCACCAAAATTTAAGTATGATAATACATTCAATATACGCCTACACTCTTCGTCGTTATTTCAATTACTCCCCCAGTCATGTCCCCATACTTTGCGGGGATTCCTCCTGTATACACAACAATTTCAAGTATTGAGTTTTTAGGAATAAACGCAGAACCGTCTACTCTAATGCCATCAATAACATATAATGTAGCATCAGCCCTTGAGCCTGCAATATAAATTCCGCCTTTGTCGCCGCCGTCTTGTGAGTAAACTTGTGGTACTGTTTTCGCAACTAAAGAAATTGCATCCCTATCCCCTGCCTGTTCTAATTCTTTAGTGGTAATTATTGGTATATCACTAATAATTGTTCTTTCATCCTCCCAGCTAATTTCAACCGCAGAATCAATTAGAAATGAATTTTCAGTCATTTCAAGATTTATATAAGTGATGTCTTTTGAATTTACATAGAGATCGGGAATCACTATCGTCTTATACCCGATAAATGAAATTTGCAGTTTGTAAGTTCCGGGCTGCAGGGGTTTAAAATAGAATGCTCCCTTATCATCTGCAGAAGTTTGAAATATGATATTGTTGTTTCTTTCAAGTGAAATTCCAGCCCCAATCATAGGTTGAAGTGTTACGGAATCTGTTAGTTTGCCCACAATCTCCCCGCTGTTTTGTGAAAACCCCAGGGTTGAAACGCCAAGAAAAAAAAGTGCAAATAAAATTTTTCTATACATTGTTTTCAGTTTTAGAA
>JBJXHH010000128.1:0-6398 GCA_046160675.1 Chitinophagales bacterium | reverse complement strand
CCGGCCTGTAAGCCCCATGCCTCAAAGGCATTTACATGCATGTCTTTCCACAGCGCATCAAGAATTTGCTTTTCATTTTCAGAGATCAACTTCAACAATTTCTGAAGTTGTTCCTTTCTGAAATCATAACTGAGGGTTACCCTGCTTTGAAAATATTTTTGCTGCGCTTCTACAACAGCATGATAAACAGGGTTCATAAAGGTTATTGTTTAAGGATAAGCTGCTGAAGAATGGTATTATCCTGTTTTACTTCAAGATAATACATTCCCTCTGCAGATGACCCCAGGTTAAATTCTTCTTTTAAATTTCCATCAGCAAACATTTGTTTTGAGAAGATTTCTTCGCCTAACATGTTTTGTATTTCTACTGTAACATTTCCTGTTAAATTTTTCCCCTCCAGGATAAATTTTCCGTCATTCGGGTTCGGGTAAATTTGAAAATCAAATATTGGGATATCTGATATTTGCTGGAAAACAAAACTCAATTCAGGGGAACATGTAGTACAAAAAACATTTGTGGCACAAACAGAATAAGTACCTTCAATAGCAGGAACATATTCCAGATCTGTGGCTCCCGGAATTGCATCTCCTTCATAATACCATTGCACCGAATAGTCATTTGTTGTATACAACAAATTATCATCTACTAAAATGACCAATGCAGGCGGGTATTCATACACTGAAACACTAAAAATTTCAGAAGTATCGGCACAACCTCCTTCCGCAGTAACGATGAGTGAGTAATTTCCATTTGTAAAAGCAATATATGCACTACTGTCAGCGCCTACTATTGGAAGTGCATCTTGATACCATTGATATGAATAAACCGGATTATAGGCAGCAGATAAAAATACACTGTCGCCTTCGCAAAATTCCAGTTCACTTGTTGCGGTTACAACTGGCGGAGCCGGTACCGGGTAAATTACTATCGTATCGTAAAAAGTATAGGTAATAACGGGGTGGCTAATACTTATTTCAACATTACTTGCTCCGATATCAAGAGTAGTGATTCCTACTGCATCGCCGTAAAAAATTTCGTTCCCGCAGTTATCGTCACCACCGGTTGCGCCCCCATCATCATCTTTTGCTTCCAATGTATAGGTAGTTGATGGATCTATCTCTGTATCTAAAATAAATGTTACGGGAGGATCAGTATCAGCAAAACCGGGAAAAGTATTTATGCCCAGTTCATCAATGATGATATACAGGTCAGGTTTTTCTTCAGGGAATAAACCTGTACATCCGAAAAAAGTGCAATCATCACAATTAGTGCCTGTGATTTTGACATAATCTAAAGTGTACCCCACCGTATCAATTGTAACTGTGTGTGAAACTATATATGTTTCAGGTACATCTGAAGCAGTATAAAATTGGGGAGACGGAATCTCATCTACACTTGTAAAACCGTTACCAAAATCCCATGCGTAAGAAAAACCATCGACCCCATCACTGGGGTAACTTGTAGTAAAATTGATAACAGACGGAGAACACCCAAAAGTAGTGCTTGCAGAAAAACCGCCAGAGCTTCCAGCAGGAGGTAATACTTCAATACTCAGATAGTATTCAGCAGGCTGATCGCCGGCAGGGTCTTCCAATGTTGCAATGAGTGGAACAGTAATGTTATAAACACCCGCTATCAGAGGCGTTCCGCATACCTTTACACAACCATACAAACTCACATCAGGATCATAATCCACAGGAAAATCACCAAGATCACTGGAAGCATTTAAACCGTAGGGCATTCCCAGGGGCTCCATGATATGATAATTTAAAAACTCAAATGTTCCGAAATCAGTAGCAGTGTCTTCTGCTAACACAAACGTTAGATCAGTTTCATAATATTCTCCAGCAATTGCAGGAGGTAAGGAAACGGGATAAACACCCGGTACGGTATAGCTATAGTCAATATCACAACCCGGACAGTATTGAGCTTTACCCTGTAAACCCAAGATCAGCAGTACGAGTAAAAAAGTTATTTTTTTTGGGTAATTCATAGAGTACAATACTACAAAGGAGCAACGAAGGATGCAAAAAGTTGTGCAACACTTTGTTCTTCCGGATGGACGTTATATTACCTTTCCTTTCATCGCCTTGCTAATAGCCATGTCCATCAAACGTTCAGCAAACGGACGGGTATATTCATTCAGTTCTTCAATGTTTGCATGAATTGCATCTTTATCCGTTGAGTTGAGTTTGGTTCGCAGTAATTCTATTCTTGCCAGTGTTCCGGCAACTTCGTCTTCATTTAAAAAATCGTTATTTTTTTTGAGGAATGCTTCACATGTTGCAATCATGTTTTCTGCTTCTACTTTTGCTTCTACAAGTCCACGGGTTCGCATATCCTCCTGCGCATGTTTGATACTTTCAAGCAGCATAAAACCCATTTCTTCTTCTGTTAAACCATATTGAGGTTTTACATCTATGCTTTGTTCCACTCCACTGCGCAGTTCTCTCGCTTTTACTTTTAAAATGCCATCGGCGTTCAGTTGAAAAACAATTTCAATCTTAGGCAAACCTGCGGGCATACCGGGAATATTTGTCAAAACAAATTCTGCAAGTTTTCTGTTGTCTCTAACAAGGTCCCTCTCACCCTGAAAAACTGAAATCAACAATTTACTTTGCCCGTCAATGCTTGTAGTATATTGCCTTCCGGCAGAAGTTGGTATTTTACTATTGCGGGGTATGAGTACATCCATTAACCCGCCCATGGTTTCTATTCCAAGGCTCAATGGAGTTACATCCAGCAAAAGAATATCTTTTTGATTGCCTGCAAGAATATCAGCCTGGATGGCTGCACCCAGTGCAACCACTTCATCAGGGTCTACTGAATCATTTACTGGTTGTTGAAAAAATTCTGAAACTGTTTTTTTCACAAAGGGTGTCCTTGTGCTGCCACCTACCATGATAACAGTTTGAATCTCTTTTACCGATAGTCCGGCATCCTGCAAAACATTTTTGCAGCAGCTAATGGTTTTTTCTACTAGCGGCAAAATGAGCTTTTCAAAAATTGTTTTATCAAGAGAACATGTTATATGTTTTACTGAGGAGGAAAAACTTTCATGTGTTGAAAGATACTTTTTCGCCTCTTCAGCTTTTAACCTGAGTTCCTGCATTTCACTTGATGTCAGGCTTGTTTTATCTATTGCATTTTTGTGTAACCAATATTCCACTACTAACCTGTCAAAATCATCTCCGCCTAAAAAAGTATCGCCGTTAGTTGCAAGTACTTCAAAAATGCCGTTAGATAGTTTCAAGATGGAAATATCAAACGTTCCTCCGCCGAGGTCATACACTGCAATGATCTTCTCTTCGCTGTTCTCCTCCCTGAAACCGTAGGCTAAACTTGCTGCAGTGGGTTCATTCACAATCCTCAGAACATCAAGCCCGGCAAGTTTCCCGGCATCTCTTGTTGCCTGCCGTTGTGTGTCATTAAAATAAGCGGGAACTGTGATCACCGCTTTTGTGATTGTTTGTTGTAATACAATTTCTGCCCTTGTTTTTAATTCTTTCAAAATAAAGGAAGAAAGCTGGATGGGGGTGTAAAATGTATTACCGGCTTTTATTTTTACCAGGCTGTCTGTATTGTCATCTATAATTTTGTAACCAATGTGTTGATGAAATTCACTTACATCGTTATAAGATTTTCCCATCAGTCGTTTCACCGAGTAAATTGTATTTTCCGCATCGTCTATTAAATATTTCTTTGCTGCATTTCCTACCGTGATCTCTCCTGTGTTTGAAAAATGAATGATGGATGGAACAATAGAAGTTTTCGCCTCATCTCTTAGTGCAACAGGATTTCCGCTGTTTTTGTCAATTATAGCAACGAGGCTGTTCGTTGTTCCAAGATCAATTCCTACAATCAGTTCCTCCCTCTTCAGAGTTCCTTCTTTTATGTTTATTGCAATCTGCGGCATTACTTCAATTCGATTAAAGCACAAAATTAAACTAAGAACTTGGTTCAGAGTTTTTACCACTGAACGGGTAAATTTGCACAGATGTATAAGTCTCTTGTTAAGCCACTTTTCTTCCGTTTTAAACCCGAAACGGCCCATCATTTAGCTTTATCCTTATTTCGTACTGCGTTATTGATTCCGGGTTATGGTTTTTTTCATGATAAGCTTTACAACATAAATAAGCCAGGTTTAGAAAGAGAGGTTTTCGGAATCACTTTTAAAAACCCCGTGGGACTGGCTGCAGGGTTTGACAAAAATGCGGAATACATCGATCTGATGGCAAGGTTGGGTTTCGGGCATATTGAAGTTGGCACTGTTACGCCGCTTGCGCAGCCCGGGAATGATAAACCAAGATTGTTCCGGCTAAAAGATGATTTTGCCTTGATAAACAGGATGGGTTTTAATAATGCGGGAGTTGATGCGATGGTGAAAAACTTGTCATCAAAAAAAATCTTGAAGGCAAAAGAAAAATATAAAGTAGTTGTTGGGGCGAACATTGGGAAAAACAAAACAACAACAAATGAAGATGCATGGAAAGACTATGTTATTTGTTTTGAAAAGTTGTTTGATCATGCTGATTATTTTGTTGTGAATGTTTCATCACCGAATACACCGGGCTTGCGGGAATTACAGGAAAAAGAACCTTTGAAAAATATTCTCAACAGATTGCAGGAAATCAATCAAAAGAAAACTTCTGCTAAACCCCTACTTTTAAAAATAGCCCCTGATCTTACAAATGAACAATTGAAAGATATTGTAGAGATAACTAAAGAAACAAGGCTCAGCGGTATTATAGCCACCAACACAACTATTGATAGAACAAACCTCAAAACTTCACCTCAAATGCTTGAGAGTATTGGTACGGGTGGGTTAAGCGGCAAGCCACTGGCTCAAAAGTCAAATGATATTCTCTGGTTTCTGCGCAGGGAAATGGGAAAAGAATTCACCCTCATTGGTGTTGGTGGCATTATGAATGATAGAGATGTACAAGAAAAAATGAACAGGGGTGCTAACCTTGTACAACTCTATACAGGTATGATCTATGAAGGACAGGGAATTGTTAGGAACATGTTATCAGAGCTATGATTTAAATCTTTTAAGAAAAATATACAATGAAAAAACTACTTCTTTGTCTCTTATTACCCACTGTCACAATAACTTATCCTCAAAACCCAAAATTGGATCTCAGCGAAGAAATGTCAGAACCAAAACGTTCTACTATTTATGACATTATTGGGACAAGTTCTGATGCGTTTTATGCAGTACGAGTGGATGTTGATTTTCTGAAAGCAAAACTTACCATTGAACGGTATGATAAAAATTATAATGTAAAAATCTCCGAAGAATTGGAAATGGAAGCTGATGGAGATGATCTGCAATACGAAAATACCATACTCTTTAACCAAAAGTTATATGTTTTCGGCTCTCATTTCAGCAGGAAAGAAGACGTTGAAAAACTGTATGCGTTTGAAATGGACCCAACCACTTTGCGTATCAACCCCAAAGCGAATCTGGTTGCAACCATTGAAAGTAAGAGAAACAGCGAATTCAGTTTTGATATATCTAAGAATGAACAATACCTCTCTATAGTGAGTTTTCCCGGAACGGATGATGACAATGTATATGCTTATACGATCAATGTTTATGCAGGCAACCTTGAAGAAAAGTGGAGTGATGGGGTAAAAAATACTTACGAGGCATATACATTTTACGCAAAACGGGCACAGGTAGATGATGCAGGAAATGTGTATGTGATGGCAATTAAGTATGATGAATCTATAAAAGTGTTCAAGTTGGGGAAACCTTCATATAGTTACTTGCTTATATCACATACAGAAGAAGGTGAACAAGTAGATTCTTATAAACTGGCTTTAAGAAGCGGAAAATTTATCGTTGATATTAACTTCAGGGTAATGGAAAATGGCACTGTGGTTTGCGGGGGTTTTTACAGTGATAAATTTGGCGGGGGTTATAGTGGTGTTTGTTTCTTTTCTTTTAATCCTGCTACAGGTTCATTTGAGCAGGAAGGCTTTAAAGAATTTGATAAAAATGAGTTATCAGAATTTATGAGTGAGAGAAGGGCAGAGAAGGGCAAGGATATTTATAATTTTGATTTGCGGGATTTTATTTTAAGGGAAGATGGTGGTATTGTTATGATAGCTGAATATTTCACAATTGTAACAAACACTTATACTTCTACAAATGGCACAACAAGAACTACCTACACTTATTATTATAACTCACTCCTGGTAGCAAATGTGAGCCCTGATATGAGTATTGATTGGGTACAAGCCATCCCGAAAAGACAGATAACAAGCAATGACAGCGGGTACTATTCCTCTTACACATCTATGGTAACAGGGAGTGATATTTATGTAATGTTCAATGATGACGCAAAAAACCTGGATAACCTCAGTGAAAATGACAGGCTTGCAAATTTTGA
>JBJXHH010000127.1:0-6566 GCA_046160675.1 Chitinophagales bacterium | reverse complement strand
AATCAGTATAGTCTTACCTGGTAGGGCAGAAGCAGTGCAGGTTTTGAGTGTTTCAGAAATTTTGTTTTTTGCCCGTGCCCCTTACACCGGGTATTTGCATAAACTGCAAAAAACTGATTTTGAAATTGTAGAGAATATTATCGAGCAGTTAGAAATATCTACCCTCATCAAGAAAAAACTATATCAACTCAGTGATGGGGAGACTCAAAAAGTTTTTCTGGCAAAAGCATTGGTGCAGGATACACCTGTTTTGTTCCTTGATGAACCTACTTCTCATCTTGACATAATAAACAGGATAGAAATTTTCAGGATGATTGGTAAACTTGCAAAGCAGCAAAACAAAACGATTTTATTCGCCTCTCATGAGCTAGATCTTTCTCTGCAAATAGCGGATGTTTGTTTATTGTTTAACAAAAAGGGTCAGGTTGTTTTTGGAAAGACAGAAGAACTTATAGAGCAAAACAGGATAGAGGATTTCTTACTGGAAGGGAAATATCAATTTAATAAAAAATTGCGGAGTGTTGAAATAAAGTTATGACCTCAATTTTTTTGAGCCTATATCATTTCTCCTACATTTTATGTTAAACAATAAAATGAACTATAGGTGTTTCAACACAACATGATAAGTTAGCGGTATTGCATGTGGTTTTTAGAGTTAACTACATTTTCACAAATTTCCTTACAGCCTTTTTATTTCCAGAACGTACCTCAAGAAAATAACTTCCAATGCTGAGGGTTGAAATATCTATGATGTTTTTACTTTGATTGTTAATTATAGTAGTTTTTACTTCGGCACCTTTTATGTCATACATTTTTACAATCAGCATTTCATTTGCTGCCAATGAGGTTGTAAACATGATGACAGCGCCTGAAGGATTCTCATATAATTGAAAAAACGGGGAATTATCGGAAACACTCTCAAGGATTGTACATACGATTGCAGATGTATCTGTGCATCCTGCTGCATTTGTTACCACTACATAAAAACATTCGCCATCATTTACATCAGCACAAAATACAAAATCTGTCTCCCCTGGTAACAAGGTACCTTCGTCATCAAACCATTGATAGTTGAGTGTAGAGAAATGATTTGTAATTGTAAAACAATTTGCATCTGTTTCAATTAATGATTCAGGTGGAATAGGGTTTACTATGACAGTAACTGTTTCTGTAGCAGTATTTCCCAGTGCATCAGTTCCTGTTACTGTATAGGTTGTAGTTTCTGTTGGAGAAGCAATAACCGTTTCGCAGGGTGGGTCGCAATCAATTGAAGAAGCAGGTTCCCACGAATAGGTTACAGCCCCGCTTGCTGTAAGCATAACCTCTTGTCCGGCACAGATAGATGTATCACTACTCACGGTAATTGACAAGGGAAGTATTTCATCGAGGGAAATACTCCAGCATGCCCTGGCATGTGTACCGGCAATAATTTTATTGTTTACTGCATCGTACTCAAGATCATACACAGGGATAACCGGCATGTTATTACCCAGCCTTTCCCAATCCGAACCGCCATCAGTTGTATAATAAACGCCACCATCTGTGGCAACAAAAATTTTATCCTCATCAGTTGGATACACCACAATTGCATTCACAGCAAGGTCAGGAAGGTCGCCGGAAATATCTGTCCAGCTATCACCAAGATCAGTTGACTTATGAATATGCGGTACAAAATCATTTTCCCTATAGCCGGAATGAGAAACAAATACTGTGTTTTCATTTGTGTGTGATACGGCGATATCAGTAACAAATTGTTCGGGTAAATCTGCAGTTATGTTTTCCCAACTATCTCCACCATCTGTAGTTCTGTGCACATTTGCATCTGTAGTTCCTGCAAATAAAACCTCCGCATCATAATCACTTTCTTCAATTACAGTAACAGTATGAAAACGGGGCTCATAAATAACACCATCTGTAAGATCATCGCTGATAGGATCATAAAGAGGATACACCCCAGCATCACTTCTGTACACCCTGTAGGTGCCTGCATATAAAACATCATCATCATGTTTTGAAAGAATGTAGGGTGTGTTCCAGTTCGTTCTGTCATCATCATCAATTCCGTCGCCAGCCCAGTAGTAATCAAAACCATCAAAAACAATTAATCCTCCATTTTGATATTCTACATAAAAAACATCCGGGTCGTCAGTTCTGAATTCTGTGTGAAAACCATCAGCGCCATACAAGCTGAACCATTCATCTCCAGTAGATTCATTGCCGCCTTTTGTTCCGTTATCCTGGAAGCCTCCATAATAAATGCCCGGTTCATGTACATTCTGATCAACATGATAAAATTGTGTAGAGGGGATATTGTCAACATCCGTCCAGTGATCAGCATCTGAAGTAGTTCTGTACAAGCCACCATCCGTGCATAAAAAATAAGTTTCAACACCCCGGAAATACATTGCATGTTTATCAGCATGTAGGGTAGGGTCATCAATCTCTTCCCAGCTATCGCCATCATTAGTTGTTCTGTATAATCCAACTCCCTGTACAAACAAACTCTCTGGCGCTTTAGTGTTAATTTGTATGCCGTCAAAATACCAACCGAAACCGCTAAAGGCATCAGCAATACCACCCCAATCTAATTCCACCCAATCTTCGCCTCCGTTTGTTGTTTTATAAATCCCGCCCATCCCTAAAGAACTATTTACATAACATGCATACAAGGTTTCAGGCACTTCAGGGTTTATTTCTATACTTATACGACTCATTACCTCATCAGGAAACCCGCCTCCAAGAATCTCCCAGCTAACACCCCCATCTGTACTTTTATAAATATGTGCATCATCTCCATACACAAGGCTTTCATGATTATTTCTAATGCGATTCCAGCTTGCAGCATAAATAACATCAACATTTTCCGGATCAGAACAGATATCTATAATACCTGCGTCATCATCAACGTATAAAATTTTTTCCCATGTTGCTCCGGCATCTGTACTTTTATACAACCCACGGTCTATATTTCTTTCAAAAGGTAAACCCATCGTTGCTGCATATATAATATTGGTGCTTGAGGGATGCACAATAATTTTTGAAACGATTCCTGTTTCACTCAAACCTGAATAACTCCAGCTTTCTCCGCCATCAAGTGACTTATATATACCATCGCCGATAAATGGATAACCTGAAATGTTCGCATCACCCGTGCCAGCATACACAACGTTTCCGTCATAGGGATCATATACAATATGTGAAATTGCCAGGTAAGAAAATTCATCAAAAACAGAGTACCAGGTTGCCGCATTGTCAACAGATTTGAAAATCCCTCCCGCTGCAAGGCCCACTAAAATTGTGTTGTTATCATCCGGATTCACGGCTACAGTATTGAGCCGTCCATTAATATTATAAGGGCCTTCAATAACCCAACTATCGCTTGACCCTCTGCTGTCTGCAAGTTTATTTTCGTAATCCTTCTGCGCCTGCGATAAGGCATTTTTATAAGATTGCAAGGCAAACTTTTCAAAAGGATAAGTTCTTGCAAAATAAAAATTATCTGCCGGTTCATCCAGTGATTTTTCTTTGCTGTTCTTTTTAGCAACTTGATGTTGACTCACTAAATAAAAACTCGTTGTTATGCAAATAAAAAATACACTCACCGGCAATAATCCGGTGTTCATCGAAAAGATTTGAAAAATGTTTTTCATAATGAGAACTTAGCTGCATTAAAAATAGTGAAATAATGAGATATGAGAGTGTAGGTTATCTTTACGCAAATTTTTTTACACATTTATGAAACAATTCATTTTTAGTTTTATTGCAGGCATCATTTTTTTCCTGGTATGCAGTTCAAATACCTGTGGAGAAAAAACAACAACTTCACAGGAAAGAACAAGTTCACTCCTCTGGGAAATCAGTGGCAACGGTCTTGCCAACCCCTCCTACCTTTACGGAACTATACATCTTATAGATAAGAAGGATTTCATCATCCGTCCGTTTATTGATAGTGTGATGTTGCAAACTGAACAAGTGGCTTTTGAAATAAAACTTGATGACATGACAGGGCTGATGAAACTGCAGGCACTTATGCTTTTGCCTGAAGGAAAAACTTTGCAAGGAATGATGAAGCCTGAGGACTATGAAAAATTGAAAATATATTTACAAGATTCACTCAATACAAGCATTGAAAGTATAAATAATCAGAAGCCGATGGTAATTATGCAGATGATGGCGGAAAAAATGATAAAAGGAGAAAAAGAAAGTTTCGAGTTGCATTTCCTGATGCAATGCATACAGAATCAGAAAACAATTTTAGGGCTTGAAACCGTGGAGCAACAAATGGGATTTTTTGATCTAGTGCCATACAATGAGCAAATAAGTTGGTTAATGGAAGAGGTGAATGATCCAGGAAAGTTTGATAAAATATTTGAAGAGATGGTGGGAGCTTATAAAACAGAAAACCTGGAAGCAATGGCAAAACTGATGAAAGAAAGCTCTCCGGAACTTATGAAGTATGAAGATGTTTTTCTGGCTGACAGGAATATTAGCTGGATCCCGAAGATTGAAGAAATGATTAAAAGCAAAACTACATTTATAGCTGTGGGCGCCGGGCATTTGCCTGGAGAAAATGGGGTGATAGAATTATTGAGAAAGAAAGGGTACGTTGTAAAGCCTGTGTAATTTGCAAAAGATTGATGAAGTAAATTTCCTTAAAAAGTATAAACCTGTTTCATTTTTATGATAGAGATAAATAATATTTCAAAAACATTTACGCTTTCCAAAAAACAACAAAAAGAAATGGGAGGTGATGCGAAGAGCAAAACCGTTCATGCCGTGCAAGATGTTTCTTTTATTTGTAAACCGGGAAGAATTTTTACATTACTTGGCCCCAATGGTGCTGGGAAAACTACCACCCTGCGCATGATCGCCACTATTATGAAACCTACAACCGGAAACATTACTGTAGCTGGGTTTGACACTGTTGCTGATGGCGTTGAGGTGAGAAAAAGGTTGGGGTTTTTAACGGGAGCAACCGGTTTGTATGATCGGCTCACCCCGCATGAAACCATTGATTATTTCGGTAGGCTGAATGGCATGGATGAACATGTTTTACAAAAAAGGAAACAGGAATTATTTGACCGGCTTGGCATTAATGATTTTGCAAAACGAAGAGTTGGTAAATTTTCTACGGGTATGAAACAAAAAGTTTCCATTGCAAGAACAATGATTCATGATCCGGAAATCATAGTATTTGATGAACCAACAGCAGGGCTGGATGTGATAGCTGCAAAAAGCATCATCGAACTGATAAGAGATTGCAAGAAACAAGGAAAAACAATTATTTTTTCAACGCATATTATGAGTGAAGTAAATATGCTGAGTGAAGATCTTGCCATCATGCACAAAGGAAGTTTAATCTTTAACGGGCTATTCACAGATTTTAAGGCAGGGATGCGGGAAGCAACATTGGAAGATGAATTTATAAGGTTTGCAACGGAGAATGATTTAGTTGATGCTTAATATGCCTTATGCCAACTTTCGCAATAACATTATAAATACATACATTATAATTCTGTTAGAAAACATTCAGATGAAACTATAAACTCTTTAGAAATGAAAAATATCATCACTATATTTAATAAAGAACTGAGAGATATAACCCGTGACAGGCGAACACTCACGGTTATGTTGCTTCTTCCCCTGGTAATTTACCCGCTTATTTTTATCGGGTTTTCAGAATATATTTCTGCTCAAACAGAGAAGGCTGCTGGAAAAACCTTACGCATCGGCATTGTGACAAATGGTGGTGAAAAAAACTTTGAGCAATTTATCACTGCCCTCCCTAACACATACATTATTTCTATTACTGATACTACTTCTGCAAAAACTTTCATTAACGATGACAGTTTAGATGCCGCTTATTTTTTCCCGGCCGATTATGATTCTGCTTTAGCAAAGTTGAAGGCGCCTGTTTTCAGTTATTTTTATACTTCAACAAACAATGAATTTGAAGTGGGTTTGATCGAAGCCATCAATACGCAGTACAAAAAAATGCTTACAAAGAATACAATCTCCAGTATGCAGTTGAATGAAAATATTTTAGAGCCTGTAAAAAGTGATGCAAGAAACCTCGCTTCACAACGGGAACAACTTGGAAGTATCATTGGTGGATTATTGCCATATTTTTTCATTATTTTTTGCATGGTGGGTTGCATGTATCCTGCTATTGACCTTGCAGCAGGCGAAAAGGAAAGGGGCTCACTGGAAACCCTCCTGGTATCATCAGCAAGTCGTATGGAAATTTACGTAGGCAAACTGCTTACTGTTGCATTAAGCGGGTTTGTTTCTGCCATTGCAGGCATCATAGGCATAGTGGTTTCCGGAAAAATTATTGGAAGTTCATCAGAAATGTCAGGTGGCGAAATGGCCGCTGTAAGTGAGTTGCTTAACGGGTTGATTGCCCCACAATCCATCGTTATGATGTTAATTCTTTTGCTTCCCTTGAATATTTTCTTCGCAGCAATAACGTTGATGCTTTCTATCTATGCAAAAACGTTTAAAGAAGCACAAAGCATGATTACTCCCCTCATGATAGTGATTATTTTTCCTGCCATCGCCGGCAT
>JBJXHH010000126.1:0-25123 GCA_046160675.1 Chitinophagales bacterium | reverse complement strand
TACATGCGGCGCAGAAAGCATTTCCATCCTGGAGCAAATCTGATGCAACAACCCGTGCCAAGTACTTGCAAAAAATTTCAGACCTCATTGAATCCAATCTCGAAAAACTTGCACAGGCAGAAAGCCTAGACAGTGGTAAACCCGTTGCATTAGCAAAAAGGCTTGACATTCCCCGTGCTGCAAGTAATTTCTCATTTTTTGCTTCGGCTATCAGGCAGTTTTCATCTGAGTCTCATACTACTGGGGATAGATTTCTTGATTATACTTTGCGCAGCCCAATAGGTGTAGTTGGATGTATTTCTCCCTGGAATCTTCCTTTGTATCTTTTCAGTTGGAAAATTGCTCCGGCGCTTGCAGCCGGAAATTGTGTAATTGCAAAGCCATCTGAGGTAACACCTTACACAGCATTCCTTTTGTCAGAACTTTGTATAGAAGCAGGTTTGCCTCCGGGTGTGCTAAACATTATCCATGGAAGTGGACCTGGAACAGGATCAGCAATTGTGAAGCATCCTTCCACCAAAGCCATCTCTTTTACCGGCAGTACAAAGGCAGGTAAGGAAATAGCATCAATCGCAGCCCCAATGTTTAAGAAAATTTCCCTTGAACTTGGCGGTAAAAACCCAGTGGTAATTTTTGCCGATTGCGACTATGATAAAATGCTGGAGACAACAATAAGAAGCAGCTTTACAAACCAGGGACAAATCTGTTTATGCGGTTCAAGGATTTACGTTGAAAAATCCATTTATGATAAATTTAAACAAGATTTCGTACAAAAAACACAACAATTAAGAATAGGTGACCCGAAAATTGAGGAAAACTCAATTGGCGCAATCGTTAGCAAACAGCATTTTGAAAAAATTATGTCGTATCTTAGCCTCGCCGAAAAAGAAGGTGGGAAACCCCTTTGCGGTGGCAAACAATTCCATTTACAGGGACGTTGTGCAAATGGCAGGTTCATTGAACCGACAGTCATTGAGGGCCTGCCTGTAAGCTGCCGCACCAACCAGGAAGAAATTTTCGGCCCTGTAGTAACTATTACCCCTTTTCACACGGAGCAGGAGGCCATTGAAATGGCAAACGCAACTGAGTATGGGCTGGCAAGTGTTGTATGGACCCAAAATCTGACGAGGGCACATCGTGTTGCCGCACAGGTGGAAAGCGGGATAATTTGGGTGAATTGTTGGTTGGAGAGAGACTTGAGAACACCCTTTGGCGGGGTGAAGAATTCGGGGGTGGGCAGAGAAGGTGGGTTAGAAGTGTTGCGGTTTTTTACAGAAACAAAAAATATAACTGTTAGCTTAACTTAAAAACTGGTGGTGACAAACAAAAGAAATTTCCGCACAAGAAGCATCGCAATATTTGCGGCTGTTTTAACTATAAGCATCACCCTAGCATCCTGCGGAACAGTACAGACTGTTTTAAATCCAAATAAAAATCCGACGGGCGAAGTCACCATTTCTGAAACAGAATACCTCGAAAATTTTTACAGTAAGCCAGAAGTACAACCAACACAAGCACCTGATCCTTTGTACAATTTTGTAAGACTTGAAAGAAAAGAAGAGTGCAGAATGTTTGCTGAAACACCACAAAGAACATTAGATGCAGAACTGTTTGCTGAGGCCTTTATTGATGGCGATATAGGTGGGGAAGACATAACTGCTGCAGATGAAATGGATTTGAAAAATGCGGGTTTATTAGTTGATGAAATTACAGGATTACCCATAGCTTGGGCAGAAGAAAAATTTGACCCGACAAAAATGCAGGGAACTATTTTTGTGGATGTTCTTATGAATAAGGTCTCTACGTTCAGCATGCCGGTACCCGGAGTTATAAATTCTAATTTTGGTTGGCGCAGAGGAAGGGTTCATTCGGGGATTGACCTTGACTTGGAAACAGGGGATTCTGTTGCGGCCATATTAGATGGAATTGTACACTCGGCAGAATATACAGGCGGCTATGGTAATTTGGTGGTATTAAAACATAAGAACGGGTTAGAAACTTATTATGCTCATCTGCAAGAACTGCTTGTGGTTCCAGGTCAATCAATTACTTCAGGAGCCGTGCTTGGTTTGGGAGGTAGCACAGGCAGAAGCACCGGACCGCATTTGCACTTTGAGGTAAGATACATGGGCGCCGCCTTTGATCCAAGACTTATGATAGATTTTGAACAGGGTACACTAAAATCAGAAACACTTTTACTCGATAAAAATACTTTTAAAGTAGTTTCACAAGCCTCAAAATCATCAACATCAAAAAGCACATCTGCAAAAAAATATTACACTGTAAAAAAAGGTGATACACTAGGCAAAATAGCAGCAAGAAATAAAACTACTGTTTCAAAAATCTGCAAACTCAATGGAATTTCTTCTAAGAAAATCCTAAAGCCTGGTATGAAACTGAGGGTGAAGTAATTTATCATTTATGAAGTTGAATTCTTCCAAGCGATATTAAGTTTTCAAACCGGTTTGGGCTTACCTTTTGTTTTACCCCCATCCTGCTTAATTTCGCACATAGTAAATAAAAACTGTAACCATTAAAATTAGAATTATGGCTGAAGTAATACGTATGCCCCGAATGAGTGATACTATGACAGAAGGGACATTTGTGGAATGGCACAAAAAGGTTGGCGATATAGTAAAACCAGGCGATATACTTGCTGAAGTAGAAACAGATAAAGCTACCATGGAGCTTGAAAATTATGTGAAAGGAACATTGTTGTATGTTGGTGTTGCAAAAGGCGCCGCTGCTAAAGTAGATCAGATTATAGCGATAGTGGGGAAAGACGGAGAGGACTTTTCCAATTTACTCAATGAAAAAGCAAGTGAAACAATAACCTCCGAAAACGGGCAGGCTGAGAAAAAAATGACGGAATTGAATGAAACAATAGTTCCAGAAAAAGAATCATCACAAATTGAAACTCTAGATGAGGGCAGGTTAAAAGCTTCACCACTCGCAAAAAAAATAGCTGAAGAAAAAGGGATTAATATTTCCGCAATTTCAGGCAGCGGACCAGAAGGCCGTATTATTAAAAAAGATGTAGAAAATTTTATTCCTCAGAAAACTGAGAGTGTAAAAGAAACAAAACAACCTGTTGTAGTTAACCTTCCAAAATTTGTTGGAGAAGAAAGTTATGAAGAAGTCCCTGTTTCGCAAATGCGCAAAACCATTGCTGCAAGGCTTTCTCAAAGCAAGTTTACTTCACCGCACTTTTACCTCACAGTTTCAATAAACATGGATAATGCAATTGCAGCAAAGAAAAGTATGAATGCTATAGCACCATTGAAAATATCTTTTAATGACATGGTGATAAAGGCAACAGCCTTAAGCCTTCGCCAGCACCCACAGGTAAATAGTAGTTGGATGGGTGACAATATCAGAATGTATAATCATATTCATATAGGAGTTGCAGTTGCTATAAGCGAGGGCTTGCTGGTTCCTGTAGTTCGCTTTGCTGATAAAAAGTCTCTCTCTCACATTGCTGCTGAAGTAAATGAACTTGCAGAAAAAGCCAAGAATAGAAAATTACAACCCCAGGACTGGGAAGGAAATACTTTTACAATTTCCAATCTTGGTATGATGGGTATTGAGGAGTTTACGGCTATTATTAATCCGCCTGATGCATGCATACTTGCTGTAGGAGGTATAAATGAGGTTCCTATAGTTAAAAATGGGCAGATAACAAGCGGCAACATGATGAAAATGACAATGAGTTGTGATCATAGGGTAGTGGATGGTGCAGTGGGGGCAAAATTCTTACAAACTTTAAGAAGTTATTTAGAAGACCCTGTTCGGATGTTGATTTGAATTACATGATAATAACATCATGAATACACTTAATAGGTAGATACACGGCACCTTTTAGCAAAACATATTCATCTGTAGTTGCCCAAATAGTAGTTTCCACCTGGTAAATTCCCCCTATAACTTCAAAAACAATGTTCACTTTTGTGTGATAGGAATTCCCTAGCAGCATTGCCTGAGTAAGTAACTGTTTGCGGCGGATCACAAGATGTAATTCATGTAAAACTTCCTTGTTATGAAATTCCAATGTTGGAATTTTTTCCTTTTCAATTACTGTAATGGACTCAATGTTCATACTACTTTTATACTTTAAATACACATGAACTTTATTCCACGGGCATAGGTTTGAACATCGAAGTTAATGAAGGATTCGGAAGAAACAAGCGAAAAATGAAGAAAACATTGGTTTTAGGCGCTTCAGAAAACACAGAGCGCTACTCGAATAAGGCTGTAAATAAATTGAGAATTTATGGACATGAGGTAATTGCAGTCGGAAGAAAGGCAGGTAAAATTGGCGATCTTGCAATCCAGGAAAGCATGCCTGAAGGAAACGATATTGACACCCTTACATTATACTTAAACCCGGAAAACCAGAAACCTTATTATGAATCTATTATAGCTCTACACCCAAAACGAATCATTTTTAACCCGGGCACTGAAAACCCCGAATTGTATGAACTTGCCCATAAAAATAATATTGAAACAATTGAGGCATGTACTTTAGTTTTGCTTTCAGTAGGTGATTATTAAATTTTACTTTGTCAATGTTTAGGGTTTGAAGATATAAACCCTGGGCTAAAACCCTAAATCCAAAATCTTGAATCAGATCAGCCATACTGAAGAAAATTATTTGAAAGCAATCTTCAAACTAAGTGAAATTGATGATAATAAGGTATTAACGAATGCGATTGCTGAAAAGTTAAGCACAACTGCAGCAAGTGTTACAGACATGTTGAAAAAACTTGCACAGAAAAAACTTGTTGACTATGAAAAGTATTACGGCGTTTCGCTTTCTGAGAAAGGAAAAAAGATTGCTAAAAACCTGATTCGTAAGCACCGCCTTTGGGAAACTTTCCTGGTAGAGAAATTAAAATTCACCTGGGCTGAAGTGGATATTCTTGCCGAAGAACTCGAGCATATTAACTCAGATGAACTCACTGAAAAATTAGAAGAATTTCTCGGCTTCCCCAAGTTTGATCCGCATGGTGATCCTATTCCCGATAAGAAAGGAAATATTTCTTATCATGAAGATGTTACACTTGATCATATGAAAAAAAATGAAAATGGAATTATTGTTGGCGTTATTGATCATTCTTCTCAATTCCTGCAATATCTCGATAAGATAGAACTTGCCCTCAATGCAAAAATTAAAGTGGAAGATGAAGAGGAGTTTGACAATTCAAAAGTGATACTTGTAAATTCAAAATTAAAAATTACAGTTTCGCAAAAGGTAGGAAAGAGCTTGTTGGTGAGAAGAATTAAATAGAGTTCAGTTGCTAAGGGTGTATCTCGTTTTGTTTTTACCTGTAAGCCGCAATCTTGAATAAATAAAAACTACTATAAATAGGAATCCCAAAACGGTTACCATTGCACCGGAAATAGAGGCATTAATACTTGCTGCAAAATAGTACCCTACCACAGCTGCTGAAATTCCAATAACAGATGAAAACAGAAGCATTTTTTTCAGATCATTAGTTAAAAGATAAGCAGTAGCGCCGGGAACTATGAGAAATGCTACAACTAAAATGGCTCCCACACTTTCAAATGATAAAACAGTAGTAAAAGAAACAGCCCCCATTAACAGGTAATGCCATAGTGCAACTGAAATACCTATGGTAGCTGCGTAGTCAGGATCGAAGGTGGTTAAATAAAGCCCCTTATATCCAATACTTATAAATGCTATCACACATAAAAACATACCTCCTAAAAGCCACACAGCTGTTGGAATACCTAAGTAAGTTTCAAAACTTACAAATGCAATTTCTCCGTATAAAACACATTCCTGATCAAGATCCACAGTATCGGCAAAGTAAGTTATAAGAATTACGCCGATAGCAAAGAGCCAGGTAAAACTAATACCAATGCTTGCATCTTCCTGGAGTTTTGCTTTTTTATGAAAGAGTTCAATTAAAACAGTGCAAAACATACCAAATGCTGCAGCACCAATCAACATGGGAACAGAATTTCTTGAACCTGCAATTAAAAATGCCAGGGCTATGCCGGGCAACACAGCATGTGAAATGGCATCGCCAACCATGGCCATTTTTCGAAGAATCAGGTAGCATCCCAGCAAACCACTTGTTACTGCTACCAAACTTCCTGTAAGTATGATCCAAAACGCATCAGGCATAACTTATTTCATTTTTTCGGTAAGCTATTCTGAGATTATTAAACATTTTTTTTGTTTTTTTCACTGACATTTCTTTTATCATCCAACCCTCAATCAATAAGGTATAACTTTCTCATGCGGGTCTTTATCAGGAAAATTCAGCATTTCAATTAATTTCTTTTCTATTTCCGGGGTTATAATATGTTCAATAGCCTCTGCATCATCATGTACATGATCACTTGCGATATTGAGTTGTTGTGTTAAATACATTTCCCAAAGACGGTGAATTCTTGTGATGCGCTTCCCTTCATTTCTTCCTTCATCCGTTAAAAAATATTCACCATTCAGGGTTTCAAGTAAATTTTTACGCAATAACATTCGCAATCCTTTTTTGTAATTCCAGGATTGCATTTCCCTTTCACTCAAAACTTCATGAATTGTAAAATATTGCAGTTGAGGATTTTTTTCTTCAAGGTGATAAAATTCTTTCAATATATTTTCCATAAGCATTTTGCTTTGATACTTTTTCCTCGTAATTACTTTTGAAACAATACCCTTTTTTGGGGCAAACAAAATAGAAAACAATGCGATGAGTGAAGTCATAGTTACAATCCATGGACCTGTAGGCATTTTGTTGTTTGCAAATGAAACATATGCCCCTGTAATCCCTCCCAGCACTGAAAAGACAATACTGAGCGCTATCATTTTTTTGAGATTGTCTGTCCAGTATTTGGCTGCTGCACTGGGGGTTATTAGTAGGGCTGCCATCAGTACCACACCCACTGCCTGTATTCCTACAGCAACAGCAAGTACTGTTAAAGTAGTTAAAAGTAATTCTAAAAAATTTACAGGTAAACCTGATGTTTTGGCATAATCCGGATCAAAACTGAAAGCAGCAAGTTCTTTAAAGAAAATAATAACTAAAGTGATTAACAGCAAGCTTACAATACCAATTGTTTTTATATCAGCTATGGACATTGCCGCTGCTTTCCCGAATAAGAAATTATTTAATCCGCTTTGCGCAGCATTCCCAGTTTGCTGAATATAGGTAAGTAATAAAATACCAAAACCAAAAAAAACGGACAATGTGATCCCTATAGCTGCATCGGCTTTTAATTTGGATTTTTTTGTAATAAGATCAACAAATAAAATGGATAACCAACCTGTGATAAATGCTCCACAAAGTAATACCCAAAGGTTTTTAGTATCAAACAACAGGAACGCAAGGCAAACACCGGGCAATACAGAATGCGCAATGGCATCGCCGGTTAAAGCCCGTTTTCTCAAAAAAGCAAATGTGCCGATGGTGGCAGAGCCAATGCCCATGAGGATCATGCCCAGCACAACGAACCTTACATTCGGATCAGAAAAGGAAAAAAAATCTATGAAAGTTTTCATTCAATGTTTTTTGAACAAAGTTGAAATCGATAAGCTAAGCCTACACCGCCGAAATAATTATTCATTGCAAAATGAAAGCCGCCAGAAACATCCGCTTGAAAATTATTTGAGAGCAGGTAGGTTAATCCTGCATCAAAAAAATGATCGTTATTTTCATCATTAAAATTTCCAAATACTTCAGTAAACATTCCCAGTCGTTCGCCGAGTGGAAACCCGCATGTAAAAGTATAAACATATAAGGGTACAGGAGTTTCACCATCCCACTCTACACCAAAATTATAGCCGATATTCAAGAAGTCTTTGATTCCATGTGCTGCGGTTAACCTTGTTGTTATTGCATTGTGTGTGGCCTTAAACTGTTCTGTTGCAATGTCAGCAAAATGTACATGTGCAATTAGGGAAAGTTCAAGGAGTTCATTTTCGAGCAACCTGGATTTTAGACCAAGAGCTAATGGCAAAAGTCCTGATTGATTTACTGAAGATATTTGTGTGATATGAGGTTCAATTTCCAACCTTAATTCAAAATTATCATTGATTCCATAGCGAAGTAAATTGGCAGGAATGGCATATTCGGTTTGTAAATCATACACATCAATGAAGAGTCCATGTTCGCCCTGAAAATATCCTGCAGGAACTGTGGCAGCGCTTTCAGTTTGATCGGGGCGATCAGTTATAATAGGCTCTGTCTGAGCAATAATGTTTTGTATAGCGCAGATGAAAATGATTAGTATGTTGTTCTTTTTCATCTTTATCATTTCTTTTCTCTTAACGGGGCTTCCATTTCACTTAACAATTGCCCGACGTTCATTAGCAGTGACAATTTTCCACCGTAGGTTTTTTGTAAATACTCAGGAACAAAAATTTCTTGTTTAGGGCCAGCTGCAACAAGTTGTGTATTAAGCAAAATGATCCAGTCAAAATATTCATAAGCGCTCTGTAAATCGTGATGTACAACAAGAATGGTTTTTTCTTCACTTCGCATACTAAGTAAAAGATCGAAAATTGTTTTTTCAGTCGTTGCATCAATGCCGGCAAATGGTTCATCCATGAAATAAATGTCAGCCTGTTGTGCCAGGCTTCTTGCAATGAACACCCGCTGCTGCTGCCCACCGCTTAGTTGTGAAATCTGTCGGTTAATAAATTGGTGCATGCCCACTTTCTCCAAACATTGCATGGCGATTTTCTTATCATCTCTGGTAGTTCTTTTAAAAATTCCCCTTTTCCCATAGCGTCCCATAAGTACAACGTCTAAAACACTTGCAGGAAAATCCCAGTCAACACTGCCTCTTTGAGGTACATAAGCAACTCTGTCTCGAACCTCATTCAGGTCTTTTCCAAACAGTTTTGTGTAGCCGCTGTCATGCGGAATCAACTGCATCATTGCTTTTATAAGAGTAGATTTTCCGGCTCCGTTCGGACCAATAATGCCTACTAGTTTTCCTTCTGGTATCAGGAAATCAACATCCCAGAGAGCAGGTTTTTTGTTGTATGAAACCGTGAGGTCATGAACTTCAATGGCAGTATTATCAGGCATAATTTCTTTTGTGTTTCCTTGTCCTTTAAATATTTATTTTCTAGAAGAAGTTATAATGATGTAACATTTCATTTTAAAGCATCAACAATTACATTTACATTATGTGTTACCATGCCAATATAATTTCCATCAGGGGTATTTTTATTCCCCATCGCATCGCTGTATAATGTACCACCGATTTTTATTTCATGCCCTTTTTCCTTGCAGCCTTCAGCGACAGCCCGGATAGATTTTTCACTAACGCTGCTTTCAACAAACACCGCTTTTATTTTATTATCTACGATAAGATCTACCATATCTGTAATGTCTTTTAACCCAAACTCTGCAGCGGTGGAAATGCCCTGCAAGCCAACTACTTTAATTCCGTAAGCCCTGCCGAAATACCCGAAAGCATCGTGCGAAGTAATTAAAGTCCTGTTTTCAACATGAATGGTATTTATTTTTTCTTTTACCTCTGCATCTAATTGTTTGAGTTTTTCAGTGTAAGAGTGAGTGTTGTTTTTATACGTTTCAGTATTCTTTACATCAAACTCAGCAATCTTCCCCCCTATATTTTTAATGCCTTCACTCCAAAGAAGAACATCAAACCAGAGATGAGGGTCATGAGTTGCAGTTCCTGAAACCACAGCAACATCTCTGTATTTTGATTTTTCGATGCCATCTGCAACTGCGAACACTTTTTTTGTTTTGGCAAGCTCATCAAAAATTTCCTGCATCTTTCCTTCTAAGTGCAAGCCGTTATAAATGATAATATCAGCTTTTCGTAATTCTGCAAGATCCCCCTGAGTGGCTTTGTACAAATGCGGATCTACCCCTGGTCCCATGAGTGAAACTACTGTAGCCTTATCACCAACAATGTTTTCAACAGCATCGCTTATCATTCCTGTTGTAGTTACTATGTAAATTTTTTCTTGTCCGGTCAATTCTTTCTTCCCCGTACAGGATATCAGGCTCCCAATAATACAAATGATCAAAAGGTTTTTCATGTTGCAAATATACAATTATTTTAGACTAATCTAAAAAATAATTTCTATAACTTTAGAAAAAGAGCCCCTCCCTTTTCTGTATTTTCGCAGGCAATTATGAAAAATCCATTTCAAACCGGTGATGAAAAAATATATTCTAAGGAGGTGAAAGCCAATGAGATAGCTGAGTTTGAGTCGGGTACTGTGCATCAGTTTTATGCAACTTTTGCTTTGGCGAAAGACGCAGAATGGAGTACACGGTTATTTGTGCTGGAAATGAAGGAAGAGGGTGAAGAAGGAATTGGGACCTTTATTGAAGTAACACATCATGCACCTGCTATGATTGGAGAAGTGGTGGATTTTTATGCAAAGCTGGAAGAAGTGAACGGGCATGAAGTGATCTGTAGTTTTGAAGCCCGAGTTGGGGAAAGAAAAATTGCCAGCGGAAAAACCGGGCAGAAAATTCTGAAGAAAGAAAAAGTAGAAAGATTATTTCATGAAATATCAAAACCTGAGAAATCCTGAAATAATAACTTGTAATTTATGAAACAATTGAAACCTGCTGAGGTAAATATTAAAAACAAAAGGGCATATTTTGAATTTGAAGTCATAGATAAATATGATGCGGGTATTGTGTTGCGGGGCAGCGAAATAAAAAGTGTGCGGGATGGTAAAGTGAGTTTGGGTGATGCATATTGCTTGTTTATTAAAGATGAACTCTTTATAAAAAACCTCAACATATCTGAATTTAAACAGGCGACAGTCTGGCAGCATGAACCACTTCGGGTGCGAAAACTACTGCTAAATAAAAAAGAACTTAAAAAATTACTGAATAAAGTGAAAGAAAAGGGCCTCACTATAATTCCTTTGAGGATGTATCTGAACGAAAGGGGCTTTGCAAAATTGGAGATAGCCTT
This sequence comes from Chitinophagales bacterium, assembly GCA_046160675.1. GTDB lineage: Bacteria > Bacteroidota > Bacteroidia > Chitinophagales > BACL12 > JACMJP01. Next base: position 14,179 of record JBJXHH010000126.1, on the reverse strand, counting down.
GGCAAAAGGCAAAAAGGTGTACGACAAGCGGCAAACCATCAAGGCCAAAGATGAAAAAAGGGATCTTGACAGATCCCTCAAAAAGTATAAATAAATTTAGGATTATTGCTCTAGTGCATCAAGATCAATCTCAAATTTAAGCTGAAAATCAACTGTAGAAGTATATGAGACAACTGAAGTATCATTCACAATTTCCTGATAGTTATCACTGTAACTCACACTCAGAGTCATATCATCCCATGCAAGCCTTGGGATATCATAAGACTTGTAGGTGTTGAGTATGTCACCTGTGAGATCTAAAACAACACTTGTTTTATTTTTATCATCATTACCCCAATACCAATAGCTTGTTTTTGAACTGTTTATCAAAACGTTATTGGAGTTCGCAGGGTCAGTTCTCACTTCTTTGGATATAACTTCGCCATTATCCCTTACATCCATGGTATAAGTGAAGCCAAAACTTTCTGTTTCACTGTCTGTGCTGATAAATAGGTTAGTACCATCAAATTGATATTCAATATTCGTAACTTCATTATCTTCATCAGTATTTACTACTGTGCCGCTCATTTCTACCAGTTTCCAAGGCTGGCTCATGCGGGCATCCCGGCTATGGAGAGTAAACCAAGGATCATCTTCGCCTCTTGCACATCCTGAAAAAATAAAAGCTGCTACAGCAAGAAGTAAGGGGGAAAACAAAATATTTCTTTTCATAGTATCTGTTAAATAAAACTGCTTTTAAAAGCAGCCGCAAAGGTAATGGAAAACAATTGTATTGAGGCAGAAAGTATGAAAAGAGTTGCACAAAATAGGCCCTGTTTTAACCTCTGATACTTAAAATTTGCCCTTGCCAGGGGTGCATTTTGCCAATAGATAACAGGGTTATTCTACTTTTTTGGTAATGTACTTTGTTGATCAGATGATGTGAAACGTTTCTTTGTGTGTCGCCTCAACTCACAACCCAATTATAGCGAGGGGTTTCGCTAGGTTTTATTGATGCTAAAATAGGCTAAAAAATTACGAAACCTTACCGGGCAACATGGGCACAAACCGAAAAGCATCACCTGCTTCTTTTTTGTAATCATGAGCTGATGTTTTTGTAATCCTCACCATCACCTGGTTATCATCACTACCTAAGGGTAGTATCATGATACCTCCAGTTTTTAACTGTTTTAATAGCTTTTCGGGAATTGTAGTAGCAGCGGCAGTGATAATAATCCTGTCAAAAGGGGCATAAGCCGGTAAGCCTGCATATCCGTCACCATAAAATGTTTTGATGCTTGCATAACCCAGGAGAGGAAGTATTTTTTTTGCTTTATCATGTAAAGCCCGGATACGCTCAATGCTAAAAACTTTTGCTCCCATCTCCTGTAAAACACAAGCCTGATAACCTGAACCGGTTCCAACCTCCAGTACTTTCATTCCGGGTTCCAAAGCAAGCCATTCAGTCATATATGCTACAGTGTAGGGTTGGCTAATAGTTTGCCCTTCACCAATTTGAAAGGCTTTGTCTTCGTAAGCATGATTAATGAAAGCCTCATCAAAAAAAACATGCCTTGCCACTTTGCCGATGGCTACCAGTACCCTTGCATCTTCAATACCTTTTCGTTTTATGACCTCTACCAGTTTATTGCGCATGCCTTTGTGGCGATATGTATCTGCAACCATCATTATTTGTAAAAATTACTTCAATTTTTTCTGCAAGTAATAAATAATTCTGGCAAATCACCTTAAAATTTTACTTTTAGGGCACAGAATTTGCCACAGGCGCCAACAATTTTTGAATTATTTACTAAACACTTTAAACCAATTTTATTGAGCATGACGAAATTTATTGTGAGCATCGTAGCTTGTATTACTCTTACCTCAAACACATTTGCCCAGGCAAAAATTAATTTATCGGCGGAAAAAGATTATGTAATTACCCCGGCTGACTATGGGTTGAAATTTGAAGAACTGAAAATTGAAACCCCTGATAAAAAAGGAGATAATACTCCTGTTAATTTGTTCGGCTGGCATTTGATACCTAATGATAAAACCAGTAAAAAAGCCATCATCATTGCGAGCGACGGGCAGGGTAACATGAGTTATATGCTGGATTATGCAGGAGTTTTCCTCGGGCAAAACTTTCATGTGTTCATGTTTGATTACAGGGGATACGGGAAAAGTGATGAGTTTAATGTGAGCAACAAATTTTTTATCTACGCACAGTTTGCTACTGATCTGAATGCAGTGGTTGACTATACTAAAAAGTATTATGCAACATATTCAATCGATATTTTCGGTAAGGGCATAGGTGCCGGCTTGGCACTTGGTGTTGGCGCAAACAACAACAAAGTATATCGTGTTATTGCTGACTCGCCCTACACCACCTTGGAAACAATTGAAAAAAGATATGCCGAAAAAAATGCTGGAGGGAAAATATTTATGCCAATAGCTTATGATAAAGCCTTGGTGGAACCAACAAATGCGCTGAAAGAAAAAGGGGAACACCTGCGAGGGGTATTGTTTATTGTTGGGGCAAGTGGTGAGTACTCAACCCTGGCAGACGTACAATCCCTGGCAGAAATGAGGAAAAAAGTATCTACTATTTATACTGTTCCCGGTGTTGGAAACGATCAAACATACATGGCAAGCAAAGATGAATACTTTAACCAGGTGAAGGCATTTTACGATAAATTCGGTGGGCTGTAAACACCTGATTACAAAATATTGCAAGGAGTTTCAATGCAAATTGAAGCTCCTTTTTTTTTAGTATCATTGCAAAAAAGAATTTTTCATGATTCAAATAAAATTTGGAACCGACGGATGGAGAGCAATTATTGCAAAAGAATTTACCACAGATAATGTAGCACGGGTTGCAAAAGCAACGGCAGATTGGGTGAAACAAAAAGATCCAAAAAATCCTTCTGTAGTCATTGGGCATGATTGCCGTTTTGCGGGTGAATTATTTGCTGAAGTCACTGCAAAAGTTTTATGTAGCGAAGGGGTGAAAGTTTTTATTGCAAAAGATTTTGTTACTACACCAATGGTAAGTTATGGCGCAAATAGATTACATGCTGTTGCTGGAGTTGTGATCACTGCAAGTCATAACCCGCCAAGTTATAACGGCTATAAACTAAAAAGCGGCTACGGCGGACCCTCAGTACCTGAAGATATTGCAATTGTTGAGGCATTGATACCCGAAACATTTTCAATTTCGACAACTTCACTCAAAGAATTTGAAGCTTCGGGAATGCTGCAATGGGTGAATTTAGAGGATATGTATTTTGAACATGTGCAAAAAAGTTTTGATCTTGATACAATAAACAATTCAGGAATTAGGCTGGGGTATGATGCCATGTACGGGGCAGGGCAAAGAGTGATAAAAAGAATTTTAAAAAACATTGTTGCGCTGCATTGTGATGATAATCCCGGATTTAAAGGGCAGGCACCGGAACCTATTCACAGAAATTTACTTGAATTATCTGAACTGGTGAAAAATGATACAAACTTAATGGGAGGATTAGCAAATGATGGCGATGCTGACAGGATAGGCATGTATGATGAGAACGGAAATTTTGTTGACAGCCATCATATCATTTTATTGTTGATACATTATCTGCACAAATACAAAAATTATAACGGCAAAGTTGTGATTGCATTTTCTGTGAGTGATAAAGTAAAACGTTTATGCGAACATTATAAGTTGAATTTTGAAGTGACCAAGATTGGTTTCAAGTACATCTGCGGAAAGATGGTTGTTGAGGATGTATTAGTTGGTGGAGAGGAGAGCGGAGGAATTGCAGTGAAGGGGCATGTACCCGAAAGGGATGGCATCTGGTGCGGACTTTTATTGATGGAGTTCATGGCGAAAACAGGAAAAAAATTGACTGAACTTATTCAGGAGATTTATGATATTGTTGGCGCATTTTATTTTGACAGAAACGATCTTCATATTGAAGATGCTTTAAAAAATAAAATAGTAGAAAATTGTAAGAACGGAGTTTATACATCATTCGGAGAATATTCTGTGCAGAAAACCGAAGATATTGATGGGTATAAATTTCATTTGAGCGATAACAGTTGGGTAATGATAAGGGCAAGCGGAACCGAACCACTGCTCAGGGTATACGCTGAAGCAGTGGACAAAAATGAAGCAGATAAAATTCTTGAAACAGTGAAAAAAGTTTTAGTTGGATAATATTTGAAAAAAATATTTCTCATATCGGTCAGCTTCCTGCTTCTTGTAAGAAGCGTATTTTCACAAGCCGATTCAGCTGGATTCTTGAACAAATTATTTACACCGGCAGAAGAATTCAACAAAAAAAGATTTTACCCTATCCTGGCAACTGAAGCGGCTCTCTATTCTTCAGCATCCATCTTGTTATATCAATACTGGTATAAAGATTACCCGCTTACAAATTTTCATTTCTTTAATGATAACGGTGAATGGCTGCAGTATGACAAAGTTGGACACATTTATACAACATATTTTGAAACAAATATTACTACAGGATTTTATATATGGGCTGGAGTGAAACCCCAAAACGCTTACTGGGCTGGGGCAGTTACAAGTAGTGTACTGCAACTAACTATAGAAGTGTTTGATGGCTTTTCTGAAAAATGGGGATTTTCCACAGGTGATTTTATTGCTAATACGATGGGAGCGGGGTTAAGTGCCGGGCAAAACTATCTGTGGGATGAACAGCGCATCAGGATAAAATTTTCATCACATTTTACAGATTATTCTCAGTATGATACGACAGTTCAAAACCGTGTTGCAAATCTCTTCGGTACAAGTGGACCTGAAAAAGTTTTGAAAGATTATAACGGGCAAACAACATGGCTTTCAGTGAATCCTTCCATGTTCATGAGGGAAGAAACGAAATTTCCAAAGTGGCTGATGATTAGCGGTGGCTATTCTGTGGAAGGATTATTAGGTGGTTATGAAAACCAATGGTGCCCCGACCCGGAAATAAAACCTGAAGATTGCCCTCCGGAGTTATTGATTGATTATTCAAACATTGAACGCTATCGCCAGTTTTATTTAAGTGTGGATATTGATCTATCTCAAATAAAAACAAGTTCAGAGTTATTAAATGCAGTGTTCGGTGCCTTGAATATTGTAAAAATCCCAGCGCCGGCAATAGAGTTTAATGGAAATGGAGAAGTGAAATTTAAGCCACTTTATTTTTAAATTCTTACCTCAGGATACTCCTGCTTATTACTATTCTCTGCACCTCACTTGTTCCTTCATAGATCTGCGTAATTTTTGCATCTCTCATGAGGCGCTCTACATGATATTCTTTAACAAAACCGTAGCCGCCATGTATCTGTACAGCTTCAACAGTATGTTTCATTGCCACTTCACTTGCAAATACTTTTGCCATACTGCTGGCAAGATCATAGTTCTCATGCTGATCTTTTAAATACGCAGCTTTCAAAATCAGCAACCTTGCAGCTTCAATCTCCGTAGCCATGTCAGCCAGTTTAAATTGAATGATTTGATGCTGGCTTATTTCTTTTCCAAAAGCCTTTCTTTCTTTTGAATATTGTAATGCCAGTTCGTAAGCACCACTTGCAATCCCCAGTGCCTGGCTTGCGATGCCAATTCTTCCACCGGCCAATGTTTTCATTGCGAAAGTGAAACCGAAACCATCATCACCAATCCTGTTTTCTTTCGGCACTTTCACATCATTAAACAATAGTGTATGTGTATCACTTGACCTGATGCCGAGTTTATCTTCCTTTGCGCCTACAATAAATCCATCCATTCCCTTTTCTACAATCAGGCAATTAATCCCTTTATGTCCTTTTGCTACATCAGTTTGCGCCATCACTAAATAAATGCTTGCAGAGCCTCCGTTAGTAATCCAGTTTTTTGTTCCGTTCAATAAGTAATAGTCACCCTTTTCTTCGGCAGTTGTGCGTTGGCTTGTCGCATCACTTCCGGCTTCAGGTTCGCTTAAACAAAATGCGCCGATTTTTTTCCCACTTGTTAAGTCAGGTAAATATTTTTGTTTTTGTTCTTCTGTTCCGAATGTTTCAAGCCCCCAGCAAACAAGCGAATTGTTTACACTCATAATTACACTACATGAGTTATCAACTTTTGATATCTCTTCCATGGCCAGCACATAACTCACAGTGTCCATGCCAGCGCCCCCGTACTTTGGATCCACCATCAATCCAAGGAAACCCAGCTCACCCATGCGTTTCACCTGCTCTGTAGGAAACTTCATATCCCTGTCCCGCTCAATAACGCCTGGTTTTAATTCGTTCTGGGCAAAATCTCTTGCCGCCTGTTTTATCAGGAGATGGTCTTCAGTCAATTGAAAATTCATAATTATTTATGATTGGTTGTTATTAAATTTAATGACTTTAAGTAAAAAATTATTGATTCTTTAGAATCGAACTTAAAATTTCTAGTCAGCAAACTGGCTGATAATATTTCTAGTCAGCAAACTGGCTGATAATACCAGTTGTTGAATATCCTTCCAGCAAAGGCACCACGATTATTTTACCGCCATTTTTTTTCACAATTTCTGCCCCAACAATTTCATCTTCTTTATAATCTCCGCCTTTTACAAGAACATCAGGTTGAATCTTTTTAATCAGATCAATCGGTGTATCTTGGTCAAAACCTACTACTGCATCCACAGCATATAAACTTGCAAGCATTTTTGCCCTGTCGCTGAAAACGTTTCTTGGTCTGGTTACACCTTTCAATCTTCTCACTGAATCATCATTGTTTAAGCCAACAACAAGCACAAAATTTTTTTCGTACCCGGTACAGGAATTCAACAAGTGAATATGTCCTGGATGAAGAATATCAAAACAACCATTTGTGAAAATGATTTTCTTGTTCCAAAACCGCCAGACAGCAATTTTATGAAGAAGTGTTTTTTCGTCACAGATTTTATCATGTATTGCTTGCTGCTTGGTCATATTTGTTCCTTGTTAATGGCAAAAGTACTAAGCTTGCTATTGCAAAAAAAACGATCATTAAAGTCTGGCATCCCCAGGCAAGCCAACTGAAAGAAATAGCATAAGGTTCTGCTAAAGCGTAAAGTGTTATGAGTGTTTCAGTAACTATAAGATGATAGGCACCTATTCCGCCGGGTGTGCTTACAATCCCTACAGTTCCGAAAACCAGAACAGCCAAACCAACGCCAGGGGTTAGATGCGTAGTTTCCTGCATAGAATTGAAGCAAACAATAACGAGTAAATAATAACAGAACCACATTGCCAGAGTGTAAAAAATAAACAGGGGGTAGTTTTTGATAAGTTTTACTGAAACGATCCCTTCTTTGATGTTCATGAGAAATAACCTGAACTTCAAATAGCCGGTAGAATGTTTCCATCTTCTAATAAGAAAATATATTAAAGCTGCAAACAACAATAGTCCGGAAAAAACAAAAATGAGGTTTGTTGTACTGCTGAAAAATTTTTGCAAATAAGGTTGAATAACTTTTGTTTCGAAAAAATTCCAGATTACATCTAACTGTGTGATAAAAAGTAAAACAGTTGCAAGGATAAGCATGAGCAGGTCTATTGCTCTTTCTACTATAAGTGTTCCCACACTTTTATCAAACGGAATCTTTTCATATCGTTGTATGATACCGCATCTGGTAACTTCTCCGAATCGGGGTATTGCCATATTTACAAGATACCCTATCATCACACTGTAAAAAGTTGTAGAAAATCTCGGATTTCTTCCGAGAGTTTCAAGCATCATTTTCCATTTTAATGCCCGCAACACATGGCTTAAAATACCGATGAACACACTCAGCAATACCCACCAATAATTTGCTTGGAGGAAACTTTGTCTTATTTGCCCTTTTTGTTCATCATCAACATTGCGCATGATGAGCCACAGCAAAAAAACACCAAAGCCGAGGAAGATCCCGAACTTGAGTAAATTGAAAAAAGTTTTGCGGTTCACTATCAGGTAAGTGAGTTAGTGTTGCTGTCAGGAAAAACAATTTTCGGTTGAAATTTTTTCGCCTCTTCCAATTCCATAGATGCGTAACTGCATATGATCACAATATCACCCGGCTCCACTTTCCTTGCGGCCGGCCCGTTCATGCAAATCACCCCGCTGCCCCTTTCTCCTTTTATTGCATAGGTTTCAAGCCGCTCACCGTTAGCAACATTCAATACCTGTACTTTTTCATTAGCTATCAGGTCTACAGCTTCCATCAAGTCTTCATCAATTGTGATACTCCCAATATAATTCAGGTTTGCCTCAGTAACCTTTACCCTGTGTATTTTACTCTTTAAAATTTCTATGCGCATAGCGGGGCAAAGTTAGTGAAAGTTGAAGGTTCAAGTTTATTTTTGCATTTAACCAGCATAGCAACACATTTGCATCTTATCACACTACATTCATGAAACTTACATATTTAAAAAGCCAGGCAGCATTTGCAATAGCGAGGATAATTAACACTCCCTTTTATTGGTGGGGCAGAATAACAAAAACCGGTTACCAGGTAATAGTGCCGGGAGCTACTTATGCCCCATGGCATAAAGACGACTTGTTTCTGAAAACTTTCCGGGAGGCGAAAAAAAATTCACTCATCAATTTTTACCAGGCTTGGGAGCTTTGGCAACTTGCCGGGCAATTTGAAAAACTGGAAGGTGATATTTTAGAAGTAGGTGTATGGCGGGGAAGCACCAGTGCCATCATGGCAACGAAACTGAAATCACTAGGCTCAAAAAAAACCATTTATGCCTGCGACACTTTTGAAGGTGTAGTAAAATCAAACCCAAAGTTTGATAACTATTATAAAGACGGCGAACATAAAGATACTTCGCTGGAATTTGTAGATGGTTTGCTGAAGAAAAACTTTGGGATTACAAATGTTACTTTATTGAAAGGTATTTTTCCTGATGATACGCAGCATCTTGTAAGCGACAAAAAGTTCTGCTTCTGTCATATTGATGTTGATACCTATGATTCAGGAGTGGCCGTTATGAACTGGCTCTGGCCGAGATTAAGCGTTGGTGGCGCCGTTGTGTTCAGCGATTTTGGTTTCCCGATGACAAAAGGCATAACCCAGGCAGTGAATGAAAACATCCCGCTTCCAGGTAAAACAGTAATTCAGAATTTGAACGGGAACGGGATAGTTATTAAAACGGAGTGATTTTTTCCACCACTAGGTTATCAAGCAGTCTTACCCCACCAACTATCACCGAAGTAATAATAACAAGTTGTTGTGTTGCAGCTTGAGCTTCATCTAGCGTATCAGCATCTAATATCTCAAAGTAATCTACTACAAAATCATCAAGCGCATTCAAAGCATCTAAACATGAAGTTTCAATTTCTGCTATAGGAAGAACATGTAAAAGCGAAGCCGCATAATTCAGCGTAGCATAGATACCCCCGGCTTTTATCCTCAGCTCATCACTCAGCCTCACATTCCGGCTACTCATAGCGAGCCCATTATTTTCTCTTATGATAGGGCATCTTATCACCTGCAGCTTCAAATCAAGAAACTCCACCATCTTTTTCAGAATAAGAAATTGCTGGTAATCTTTCTGCCCCAGGTATAATACATCAGGCAGAACGGTTTGCAGTAGGATATTCACCACCTGTGCAACTCCAGCGAAATGCCCGGGGCGGCTTGCTCCTTCCAGTCGTTTTTCTAAACCCCCGAAATTAAAAACTACTCCCGTTGGATTCTTCACAAAGCGGGTCGCTTCCATCCCCACCGGGTAAACATCATCAACCTCAGGCAGGTATAGAATATCACAGCCCGCCTGTTCAAGGAGGCTTATGTCGTTTTCAATAGGGCGGGGATATTTTGCAAGGTCATTCGGGTCGTTAAACTGGGCTGGGTTCACAAAAATGCTCACCACCAGTACATCATTGCCCATTTTTGCCATGCGCATAAGTGAAACATGTCCTTCATGCAAGGCACCCATGGTGGGCACAAAACCCACTTTTTTACCTTCTTTCTTGATTAAAAGCATTGCAGGAGTAAGGATTTGGCTGGTTTTGATGATTTGCATGTTTGATTTCAATCTTGACTTGTATAAATAAATTCTCGGTTGTATGTTGTAACTTTGCAATCCGTTTTACGCCAAAGGCGGACGGATGTGAAACTAAAAGAAAGTTTTATCAATAACCAACTTCAATTTTTCATCAAAAATAAACTATGGGTAAGAAAAGGGTTCTGATTGTCACTCAGGAAATGACGCCGTATCTGAATGGTACTGAAATGAGTGAGGTGGCAAATGCGCTGCCGATGCACCTTGCCGAACAAGGAAATGAGTTAAGAGTATTGATGCCCCGTTACGGAGTAATAAATGAGCGCCGTCACAGACTGCATGAAGTAGTTCGCCTAAGTGGGATGAACATCATATTAAATGATGATGACTATCCACTCATTATTAAGGTGGCATCACTTCCTGGGGCCCGTATGCAGGTATATTTCCTTGATAATGAGGATTTGTTTAAACGCAAGTTTGTATTTCATGATGAGGAGAATAAATTTTTTGCTGACAATGCTGAAAGGATGGTATTCTTTTGCAGGGCTGTGCTTGAAACTGTGAAAAAATTCCAATGGGCTCCGGATGTAATTCATTGCCATGGTTGGATGACTTCTATGATTCCAATGTTCCTGAAAACCGCATATGCTCAGGAGCCTGTTTTCCAAAATGCGAAAGTTGTATACTCGGTTTATAAAAGTACGTTTGAAGAAAAACTGAGCCAACAAACAATGCTTGATAAAGCTGTAATGGGCAGTATTGTTACAAAAGATACAATCAATGATTTTAAAGACTTTACAAATGCCGGAGTGAATAAGGGTGGTGCAAAATATGCCGATGGAGTGGTTATTGGAAGCAAAGACCTGGATAAAGAAGTAGCTAAGTACATAAAAGGATTAAAGACGCCTGTGCTTGAATATATAACCGGAGAAGGGGCTTTAATAAAGTACTCAGAATTTTACGAAACAATCTGACAATAAATCCCACATTTCAGCGATAAATAAGCAATGAAACAATTTAGGGTTCTTGTCAGCATCTATTTAATTCTTGTAGTAAGTATTTTTTCCTGTCGCAAGGCGACATTGATTGGGGATGAACTTATTCCCGAGAGTGATTTTCTACATTCACAGAGAGAAGATACTTTTAGTATCATTACAAATACTTTGTTAGATGATTCGGTAGTAACAAGTTTCAATACGTTTCATGCTTTGGGCAGCCTGGATGATGATACACTTGGAAAAACATCGGCAAGTTTATATACCCAGATTTTGCTGCCAACAAACAACCTTACTCTGGGTGATAGTGTACAAGTGGATTCAATTGTTTTGATTTTTGACTATGCCGGGCTTTACGGAGATTCTACAGCAGCACATACACTCAAGGTTTACAAAATGCTGGAAGACATCGAAACCACTTTATATTACTCTGATGCAAAATTGCATAGCCTACCAGTAGAAATTGGGAGGAAGGAAAATTTTATTCCAAACCTGAACGATAGTGTAGTGATAGGGAATGTTACACTACCTCCGCATTTGCGCATAAGAATGAATGATTGGTTTGCAGATGAATTGGTGAATAGTACTGATACAACCCGATTCATTGATAACACAAATTTCCTCGATTTCCTGAAAGGGCTTTATATTGAAACTGATATTTCAGGCGGATACAGTAACAGCATTATGTATCTTGATTTAAAGGCATTTTTCTCGGGAATGCAGATCTATTATGAAAACAGCATTGCAGATTCTCTCAGCATACTTTTCCCTTTCTCAGGAAATAAATTCAGTTATTATACGCATGACTTCAGCGGAACAGTTGCCGGGGATAAAATAGCTACACCAGACACAGTACTTGGTGATGCGGAAACTTTTGTGCGGGGTTTTGGGGGACTGAAAACATATGTTCGATTCCCTTATTTAGATAGCTTGAAAAATGTAAGTATAAATAAAGCTGAATTGGTTTTCACAATTGAAAGTACCTCCGATACAGTATTTAGCGTTCCACCCGCATTATTGCTGGTGAGAACAGATTCAACACTCAGAAATAGATATGATGCAATTACATATTCAACTGAATTATATCATTCCTTACCTGACCAAAGTTTTGCTGACCCGCTGAATTATGGGGGAAAAATTGACACCATCACGAATATTTACGGGCAAAATGTGTATGTTTATAAATACAATATTTCCTTGTACATTCAGGATATTGTATTGGGCAAAACACAGAACGATGGTTTAATGCTTGTATGCTATCCTGGAAACAGAATTCCTAACGGTGTTACATTGTTCGGAAGTAATGCTTTGGATTTCACAAAACGTCCTTATCTTTCTATTACATATACTTTAGTTGACCCTTAAACAAAAAACTCTATGTGTGGTATTGTAGGTTATGTAGGTTTCCGTAAAGCATATCCCATTATCATGAAAGGTTTACAAAGGCTTGAGTACCGTGGGTACGACAGCGCCGGAATAGCTTTACTCAATGGTGATTTAAAAATTTATAAATGTGCCGGCAAAGTTTCTGATCTTGTTTCCTTAACTGAGAATGAGAATACAGAAGGAACAATAGGCATAGGGCATACAAGATGGGCAACTCATGGTGAGCCCAATACAGTAAATGCACATCCTCATTTCAGCCCAAGTAAAAATCTCGCCATCATTCATAATGGCATTATTGAAAATTATGCAGCGCTGAAAACAGAACTCGGCAAGAGGGGGCATAAATTTTTGAGCGATACAGATACAGAAGTTCTTATTCATTTGATAGATGACATCAAACAAAATGAAAAAGTTGACTTGTTTGAAGCTGTTCGAGTTGCATTAAACCAGGTGGTGGGCGCTTATGCAATAGTTATTATATCAAAAGATAACCCTGATCAATTAATTGCTGCAAGAAAATCATCACCAATTGTCATAGGCATGGGTGAGGGAGAATATTTTGTTGCAAGCGACGCATCTCCGCTGATTGAATATACAAGAAATGTAGTCTATCTGAATGATGAAGAGATAGCATTAGTTAACCGTAATGGGGAGATCACAATAAAAACTATTCATAACGAAGAACTTAACCCTTATGTTCAGGAATTGCAGATGCGCCTTGATATGATCGAGAAAGGCGGATATGATCATTATATGCTGAAAGAGATAAATGAGCAGCCTACTTCCATAAAAGACAGTATGCGAGGAAGGTTGATAGGAAGCAGGAATAAAATTGTGTTAGGTGGCATCGCAGAATATGAACAAAAAATTACCAATGCAAAACGCATAATCATTGTAGCTTGCGGAACAAGCTGGCATGCAGGATTAGTGGCTGAATATTTATTTGAGGATCTTGCAAGAATTCCTGTAGAAGTAGAATATGCAAGTGAGTTCAGGTATAGAAATCCTATCATAAACGAAGATGATATTGTAATCGCAATTTCGCAAAGCGGAGAAACAGCAGATACATTAGCCGCAGTTGAACTTGCAAAAAGTAAAGGCGCAACAGTTTTGGGAATATGTAATGTTGTGGGGAGTACAATAGCAAGAACAACACATGCCGGAAGTTATACTCATGCAGGACCTGAGATCGGCGTTGCCAGCACAAAGGCATTTACTGCGCAAGTAACGGTTCTAAGTCTTATGGCTCTTGCTGTTGCGAAAAAAAAGGGAACCCTTGAATTATCAAAATATCAGAACCTTGCCGTAGAGTTAAGTAAGATTCCAGAGAAAGTTGCTCAACTCATAAAGAATTGTAATGAACAGATAAAAACAATTGCAGAGGAGTATAAAAATGTTGCACATTTTCTTTATCTGGGCAGGGGATATAATTTTCCTGTTGCATTAGAAGGCGCATTAAAGTTGAAGGAAATTTCTTACATCCATGCAGAAGGGTATCCCGCCGCCGAAATGAAACATGGCCCCATTGCTTTAATAGATGAAGAGATGCCTGTGGTTGTGCTAACAACCAATGAAAGCGCCTACGAAAAAATTGTGAGTAATATACAGGAAGTAAAAGCCCGCAAAGGAAGAATCATCGCCATCATAAATGAACATGATGAAGTAATTGAAGAACTTGCTGAGCATGTGATACGAATTCCGGCAACAGAAGAAGCACTAACTCCGCTTTTGTCCGTTATTCCCCTGCAACTCCTGGCTTATCATATAGCAGTTCTGCGGAATTGTAATGTTGACCAACCGAGAAACCTGGCGAAGAGTGTAACGGTGGA
>JBJXHH010000125.1:0-5842 GCA_046160675.1 Chitinophagales bacterium | reverse complement strand
GAAACAAACAGAACTTTTAATCCCTACACTTACGAAAATCAAACTGATAACTACACACAAACACATTATCAGTGGCATAATACTTTCTATTTTAAGAATGATGCTGATGTTACAGTCACTTTCAATTACACAAAAGGGAAAGGTTACTATGAACAGTTAGAGGAAGATCAATTTTTTTCTGACTATGGAGTAAATGATCTTGTTCTCTCGGGAGATACAATTTTCTCATCTGACCTTATCACTCAAAAATGGCTTGATAATGATTTCTACGGCGCATACCTGCAATACAGGAAAGACTGGAAAGGTGACCTGGGCTTGAATTTCGGCGGGGCATTTTACCAGTATGCAGGCGATCATTTCGGTAAGGTAACCTGGGCAGAATATACCCAACCCTTCGGCATAAACTATGAATGGTATAGGAATGATGCACTGAAAAATGATGCAAATATTTTTTCTATCTTCAGTTATGAGTTTACTGAAAAACTAGCGGGCTATCTTGACCTGCAACTTCGTTCTGTACAACATCGGTTTGAGGGGTTTGATGAAGATGGGTTACTTACAGATCAACAAGTTGACCTGTTATTCTTCAATCCCAAGATTGGGGTCTCTTATGAAATGCATGATAGAAATTTGTTTTACTTTTCCCTAGCAAAATCATCTCATGAGCCCAACAGGTATGATTATATTGAATCAAGCCCGCTCAGCAGGCCAAACCCTGAAAAATTGTATGATGCTGAAGCTGGAAACAAGTTGAATGTGAATGGCTGGCAACTGTATTCAACCCTCTTTTTCATGTATTATCAAGATCAACTCATATTGACCGGAAGAATAAACGATGTAGGCGCTTACACAAGAGTAAATGTACCTGTGAGTTACAGGGCAGGTGCTGAACTTGCCTGGGCGAAGACTTTTTTTGAAACCCTGCAATGGCAGGGTAACATAAGCGTAAGCCAAAACAAAATACAGGAGTTTACTGAGTACACAGACAACTGGGATACAGGGGAGCAACTTGTTGCAATTTATACAAACACATCGATCGCATTTTCGCCGTCGTTGATTGCAGCAAACAAAATTGAACAGCTGGTCTTTAGCAATGAGGATAAGAACCCTTCAAAAAATCTGTCGTTTTCTGTAGCTCTGCAAAGCAAATATGTCAGCAGGCAGTTTATTGATAATACTTCACATGCAGATAGAGCACTAGAACCCTACTTTCTCCATGATTTGCTCCTGAATTTTCGGTACCATTCCACAGTTTTTCGTGAACTGAATTTGGGATTTACTGTTCAGAATACTTTTAATACCCTTTATGAATCCAACGCATGGGTTTATAAGTACATCTATGAAGGTGAACATCAGGAGCTTAATGGTTATTTCCCCCAAGCAGGACGCACATTTGTAGCCATCATGCGGGTAAAGTTTTAAATTGAGAAAAAGGGAGTTGTACAAAACCGGTGTTTAGTGGAATTAATTAGTTGCAAAAGTGAGAAAAATCATTTTTTAGTATAGTTTCTTAGCAGTAAATTTGAAACTAAATCGGGCGATTTGAATAACATGATAATTACCCGGTAGTAAAAAGTTAAATAAACACAATTATGAATCTAAAAAGAATATCCATTCTTGTCCCTCTTTTCACGGCAATATTTGTAATCGCCTATTTGGTGAAATCACATTTTGTGCAAAGCCAAGATGGGCATTTACAGCTGCAAAACAGCAATTTGCTGCTATCCTCAACGGTTGAGGGTGATGTGTCCCAAAGCTGGATAGAACAAGTGAGTGCAGACATAGAGACCGGATCTTACAATATCCTTGCCCTTGGTAATGACCAATTTAAGGTGGGAAACAATGCTCATGGGTTACAGGCGTATATCACTAGCGATGCAATGTGCCTGGAAGGCACCAATGGCTTTACAGACTGGAGTGCCAAATTACAGCTTAAAAGCATTTCTGCAGGGGTACAAAATGTTACTATCGGAAATCTTATCGGTACTGAGACTAACGAAAATAACTTAGCTTATAGGTTTGATAACCTGACAGTTGAGTATATAAACACAAAGGAAGGATTGAGGCAAAATTTTATTGTAAATAATGCGCCTGATGATTCTAAAGAACTCTCTGTGAATTTGAGTATCAATACTGACCTTTCTCTACATGTGAATGATAATGAGCTTATACTTACAAAAAACGGTTCCTACCTATACAAATACAAAGATTTGAAAGTATGGGATAAAAACGGGAAGATATTACCTGCAAGCATGGGGTTAAAAAGTGATGATTTACTTGCATTGCAGGTTGACATTACTGATGCTGTATTTCCTGTTACAATTGACCCGCTTTCAACAACATATGCCTGGAAAGTTACAGGCGGTCAGTTAAATGCAAACCTTGGTTTTTGGATATGCGGAGATGGTGACCTCAATGGAGATGGCTATGACGATGTAGCTGTTGGTGCACCAAAATATACGAATACTGAAAATGCCGAAGGCGCTGTATTTGTTTATTACGGATCTGCCAGCGGGCTTTCTACCACACCTTCTTGGGCAAAATATGGTTTACAGGATTCTTCGGATTTTGGAAGATGTGTTTCAATTGAAGGCGACCTGAATAATGACGGCTACGACGATTTGGTTGTTGGCGCTCCTGCGTATAATAACCCATCTAATAATGAGGGAAAAGCATGGGTTTATTTGGGAAGTGCCAGCGGATTAAATTCAACTTCGATCTGGACTTACGAATCAAACAGAAAGTCAGCCAAGTTTGGAGATGCAGTTTCTATAGTTGATGATACGAATGGTGATGGTTTCGATGATCTTCTCATTGGAGCTCATGCCTGGGATGATGATGAAGTATTAGGAGCTGTAGACCCTCAATTGGGTAATAAGGCAGGGAAATTCTGGCTTTTTCACGGTAATACTTCCGGAGTTAGTGCTACGGCTCACATGGAATGTGTAGGATTGGCGACCGATGCTAACTTAGGCGTTTCAGTTGATGGGGCTGGAGATGTAAACGGCGATGGTTATAATGATATTCAGGTTGGCGGTTACATCTTCCTGATTGGTGATGGAATGATCTGTACTTTCCATGGCGGCCCTGCCGGATGTGATAACATCCCGGATTTTATGGCTGTTGGTGGTGCTGAGGACACTTCGTTCTATGCTGTTAACCTTTCACAAGCCGGAGATATTAATGGTGACGGATACACAGATGTTTTAATAGGCATGCCTAGATTTGATACTGACGGTGTACCGAATTCAGGTAAAATGCGCTACCATTTTGGAGGACCTGCCGGGATGGATACTGTGAAATATGACCTTTTTGGCGAAGGCCAATATGATCAGCGATGGGCATTTAATGTTAATGACGCAGGCGATCTCAACAAAGACGGCTATGATGACATTCTACTAACCGCTAAACATTATTCCCCAACTGGAGCTCTTGGAGACAGCGTTGGAAGGGGATATTTATACCTCGGAAGCCCACAGGGACTTTCTCCTCAGCCTTACTGGACATTTGATGGCGAATCTGTTTCTGGTGTTGGTACCAACATAGCTTCAGCGGGTGACGTAAATGGCGATGGCTTGATTGATATCATGCTTTCAGGTGACGGATATTCCGGAAGTTACAACTCAGAAGGTGCAGCTTACGTTTTCAATGGCATTGAACAAGTTTGTGATCCGCCTACTGCATTTGCAGTTCCCGGAGTTGGAGGTACTTCAGCTACTTTCACATGGGATTGGGTGTACGGAAGTTACATGTATAAACTATACATCAAACGAATTGGCGTACCCGGTCCACCTATTGTTGTAAGTACAGAAACGAACAGTATTACAGTTACAGGTTTGGTTCCCGGGGCAACATATAAATGTTATGTAAAAAGTAAATGCCAGGCCGGTTGGACAAGCAGATCAAACTTTAAAACCATATATACTCCTTTAAGCCCTGAGAAAAATCAGGAGACTTATAAAGAAGTTAGTGTTTTCCCCAATCCTGTGCAGGATGTATTGAATATCAATTTTGGTAGCCAGACAGGGCAACTTGATGTTAGTATACTGGACGCTAGTGGTAAACTGGTCCTTTCAAGTACATATACCATTGAAGGTACCAATCAGACAATACAGATGTATGAAGTTAGTAATTTGTCAAAGGGGATTTACTTTATTCAGGTAAGCGATGGAACTTCCGTTACTACCAAAAAAATCACAAAATCAAACTAATTTAATTTAAGTTGTGCATAAAAGAAGCCCGTTATTTAACGGGCTTTCTTATTTTTGCAATATACACAGAATGAGGCTTGAAGAGGAAATAAATCAAGCGAAATTCAATAGCGAATTTCACAAACTTAGTGTGAACTTATATTACACATCGAGTTGGCTGTATGCTAAACACAGGCAGTTCTTCAAAAAGTTTGCAATTTCCCCTCAGCAATACAACGTTCTGCGTATTTTGAGAGGGCAATACCCAAAACCAGCTACTGTCAACTTGTTAATTGATCGTATGCTTGATAAAATGAGTAATGCGTCAAGATTGGTAGATAAACTGGAGGAAAAGGAATATGTTGTCAGGAGCATCAGCGAGAAGGATAAGCGAAGGGCAGACGTTACTATAACAAACTCAGGGCTGCAATTTCTTGAAATGATGGATAAAGAGATAGTAAAACTTGAAGCTTTTTTAACAACTTTGAACCAAAGTGAGGCAACGCAGTTAAATTACTTAATGGATAAACTAAGAGGATAAAAAACGAAACAATATATATATGCAGGAAAGAAAAATAAAACATACATTGCCCGGCTTTGTGAAAGCCGGAATCCAAACTGGTGTTTTAGTATCAGTTGTTAATATGATTTGGTATTTATTTTCAACAAAATTGTTGTTTATACAAGCACCGGGGAATATCACGATAGTAACAGTTATCATTACATGTGTTGTTGTTGCTCTCCTTGCGAGCCTGGTGTTTTATCTACTTTTCCCAAGAGTAAAAAAACCGGTATTGGTTTTCAGGGGCATTGTTTTTATTCTTGCCTTGCTTAGTTTATTCGGTGCATTTATGGGTGAAATGCCTGATGGAACACCTGCGCCTGAACGATTTCATGTACTTGCAATGCCCATGCACATGTTCGCTGGTATTTTAACCGGGTATTTCATCCCTAAGTTTTTGAAGAAAGACCTAGGGGCGATGTTTAGGCAAACTGCCTGATTTTGGATAAGAAAATATATTAGAGTGCGTTCACACTCCTCAGAATCATTTCCAGTACTTACTAATGAATGTACCTTTAAAGCTGTTCGAAGTGGTGGCAAAGGAGGGCAGCATGTAAATAAAGTTTCAACCAAGGTGGAACTATACTTCTCCATCAAAGATTCTCTTCAGCTTAATGAAATACAAAAAAGTATCTTGCTGCAGAAACTGCATCACCTCCTCAACGAAGAGGGTGAACTGCGTATTACTTCAGACACATCCCGCTCGCAATTGAAAAATAAAGAGGAAGCAATTAACAAACTTCACCACTTAATAAGAAAAACTTTAACTCCGCAGAAAAAAAGAATTAAAACAAAAACTCCAAAAGCAGCTAAAACCAGACGAAAGGTTGATAAAAAGAAACTATCAGAAACAAAACAACTTCGGCGGAAACCGGGACTTGACTGATTCTCCTTGCCGCTTACTTCTTGTTTAATTCCCAATTATAAGTATAGAAATCCATTACATAATCTGCAGGTATCTCGCTTCTGTATCTGTTTACATACTCACGGATGCTTGCATTACTTTTAAGAAAATCATCTTTATACCAATCAAATATTTGTGAAATAAATACTTTTTTGTTTGCTGGATCTATCCTGATGAAATCTGGAT
>JBJXHH010000124.1:0-5493 GCA_046160675.1 Chitinophagales bacterium | reverse complement strand
GCGTTGCTACGCCGAGCTGTACCATGAAAGAATACGAGTTATTTTGCGCAGTCATCTTTTTGATTTTTCCGGCATTATCAAATTCAAATACAGTGATGAAATCAACACTTACATCTTTGTTTGTTGGTGGGATTCCGTTAAACGATGCGGTGTTTTTTCCGGTAAAAGTGCCAATGACAGTTGCAACATTACTGGTGGAAATTACCTGCCTGATCTGATGTTGGGCTCCGCTAAAAGATGATTTCACGGCAGATGAGAAGCCTGTTAACCCTTCGGCATTCATTGCAGGGCCGAAAGGGTTGTAAAACTGAAAATCAGAACTAGCAATAGATTGAATTGTTTTTGCATCTGCCTCATCTATTGCTGAATAAAATTTGCGGGCAGTTTCTTCGGTGGATGCAGCGAAAACTGTTTCACTGAAAATTCCGGTTAATAAAACGGTCATGATTAAAATTTGCTTTTTCATAAAATTGATTTTTTTAGTTTGTGAATAATTGATTTTTTACACTTGCAAAGGTGCTATCATCACAAGCCCGGAATCATTGACCTATGTTAAGAGTTTTTGTTGTAGAGTTTTTTCCTGATCCTTGAGAGTGACTCAGGCTTTATTCCCAGGTAAGAAGCAATATAATGTTGCGGTACTCTTTGAAAAATATCAGGAAAGGAGTTTAATAGTTTCAGATACCGTTCTTCGGCAGTGGTGCTGCGCTGCGCCATCATTTCATCAAGCCTTGCAGAGGTTGCTTTTGCATGGCGTTTTTTTACATATTCATCAAATGCCGAAATTTCTAAACGAACGGTGTCGAAACTTTTTTTATCAAATGCATATATAATTGTTTCTTCAAGCGCCTGCAAATTATTGTTTGTTGGCACCTCCCTGTAAAAAGAATCAAGATCGCCGATCCACCATTCTTCCTGTGCAAAATAAATGATATGATCTGCTCCTTTTTCATCAATAAAATAATAACGCATACATCCCTGCTGAATGAAGCCGACATACTTTGCAACATCACCGTTGATAAAAAAATGTTCTTTCTTTTTTAAACGGAATTCTTTTGCATGTGTAAGCATCAGCTCACATGCTTCAGGAGAAATTTTTACAGTACCATTCAGGTGGTTATATAAACGTTCAATCAGCAAGTATCAGAATTATAATTTTTTTGAAAATCATTTTACGCTGAAAACCCGGCTTATGATCACATTGCAGCCGGCGCATTAAAAAGAGGCTTCATAACATACCTTTTAGTTCGAATCATAAAATTAGCAAACCAAGCAAAGACAACCAATATAGCGGTAAAATCCTTCTTATACAGGATACAGGCAAAATCCGTTATTTTTGCCCTAAGACGGTTACATGAAATCTGCTATTACCCAATTACTTCAAAACAACTGCCGCCTCAGGCGCAGACAATTTGCGGTACTTATTGACCCGGATGAAGTGGATATTCCTGCACTTGAAAAACTTGTTTCCATTGCCAAAGAAGGTGGGGTTGATTATTTTTTTGTTGGTGGAAGCTTAGTGGTAGGAAATTTCCTTGAAACAACCATTCAATATTTAAAGGTACACACAGACATTCCTGTAATCATATTTCCGGGAAGCATTCAGCAGGTAAACCCTCATGCGGATGCATTATTATTTCTTTCATTAATAAGCGGAAGAAACCCCGAATTGCTGATCGGCAATCATGTGCTTGCAGCGCCTTATGTTAAACAGTCAGGCATAGAAGCCATTCCCACAGGGTATATTTTGATTGATGGTGGGGCACCTACGACAGTAAGTTATATTTCAAACACAACGCCTATCCCGCATGATAAAAAAGAAATTGCAGTAAGCACTGCAATGGCAGGTGAGTTATTGGGAATGAAATTGATTTACATGGATAGCGGTAGTGGTGCAAAGAGACACATTTCTGCAGAAATGATTGCTGCCGTGAAAAAACATGTTGACCTTCCAATAATTGTTGGCGGCGGAATAAAAACTCCTGAAGCCGCCTATGAACTCAGCAATGCAGGCGCCGATGTGATTGTTGTTGGCAATGCAATTGAAAAAGATACTGCCCTGATAAAAGATATTTCTTTTGCAATTCACTCAGTTTCTGTTTAAGGAACCAACTCTCGGTTTTCATTTCCCTTCACTGCTTACCTTTGTTTCATGCAGGGGATTGTAATTCAAAGCACAGGAAGTTTTTATGATGTGATGTTGGGCGATAATGAAATTATTGTTTGCCGCCTGAAAGGAAAATTTCGCCTGGATGAAAAAAAACAAACGAATCCTGTTGCCGTGGGAGATAAGGTTGTAATTGAAAAAGACGACAAGAATAATTTTGTAATTGCACAAATTCAAACCCGCAAAAACTACATCATCCGCAGCGACCCGCAGAAAAAAGAATTCAAGAATGTAATTGCTGCAAACATTGATCAATGCGTAATTATCGCCTCGCTTATCCAGCCAAGAACATCTTACGGATTTATTGATAGGGTTTTGCTCACTGCCGAGGTTTATGATATTCCAGCCCTGGTTATTTTCAATAAACATGACTTGTACAGGGAAAAAGAAAATGAACTGCTCGAGGAACTGATGTTCAGTTACAATGAAGCAGGGTATAAAAGCTTCTCTACCTCCATCATCAAAAAAGAAAACCTGGAATTGCTGAAATCTGTTTTTGAAAACAAAACCACCCTCATCACCGGGCACTCGGGTGTTGGAAAATCATCTTTGGTGAATGTTATTGAGCCGCAGCTGGATTTGAAAGTAAAAGAAATATCAAAGCATTCAGAGAAAGGGAAACATACAACCACCTTTGCAAGAATGCATAAACTTTCCTTTGGTGGATTTATCATTGATACGCCGGGAATAAAAGAATTCGGATTGATGGATATAAGCGCAAACGAAGTGAGCCATTACTTCCCCGAAATGCGTAGCCGCATCGGGCAATGCAAATTCAAAGATTGCCTGCACATGAACGAAGAAGGTTGTGTAATACTTCAAATGCTTGAGGATGGAAAGCTTTCTCCGACCAGGTATAACAGCTATGTAACAATTCATGAAGAAATAAAAGCTGGAAAAAGATGGTAATATGAGAGCAGTAATTCAAAGGGTAAAAAGTTGTTCTGTTGAAATTGAGGATAAAATATATTCCAACATTCAGCAGGGTTTATTGGTGTTATTAGGAATTGAAGATTCTGATACTGCTGAGGATATTTCCTGGCTTGCACAAAAAATCATGAACCTGAGAATATTTTCTGATGCGAACGACCTGATGAACTTGAGTGTGACGGATGTGAACGGAGAAATTCTTGTTGTAAGTCAGTTTACTTTGTTTGCTTCAACAAAAAAAGGAAACCGCCCTTCGTTCATACGCAGCGCAAAACCGGATGATGCCATACCTTTGTATGAAGCGTTTGTGAAAACACTTCAACAGGCTGCCAACCAAGAAATTAAAACAGGGATATTCGGGGCGGATATGAAAGTGCATTTGATTAATGACGGCCCCGTAACAATCCTAATAGACAGTAAAAACCGAGAGTGAAGAACTTCATAAAAAAACATTTTGAGATCATTCTGCTGATAAATACAATTGTGTTTGTCTTTTTCAAACCCAATATGCAGCAGTTCGGTGAACGCATCAGCATGATCATGTTCGGTACACTGGCGTTTTTTTACCTGGCATCGGGTGTAATGGTGTTCTTAGATAAACAAAGAGTGAACAGAAGTATCCGATTAATTTATATGATGGGGCTTTGGGCTGTTGCTATGACGGTGATAGGAGTGATGGCAAGAATTGCGCTGATACAAATGAGTTTTGAACTATTAGTTATCTGTGTTTCTTCTTTAATCGGGATATTAATTTATACATGGATGAATTATACGAGAATTGAAAAGGAGGAAAACAAAAAAGCATTCGCCTATTTTTTGCAACCACTTGTTTTGAGATGTATCCTTGCAATATTCATTGGCGGAGGGTTTTTGCTGATGACTAATTATGCGATCTATAATACTTTCGGAACAAATAGAAGAGATCCTGTATATGTACAAAAAGTTGTGAATGCTTATGAAAACCCCCAGGACACCGTAATTGTAAATGATTTCAAAGCGTATGATGAAACAAAAAGAAACACTGTAACCGAAACAAACAAGAATGGAAAATGATATGACTATCAGAGATGCGCAGCTGCAAGTTGATGGCTGGATAAAAACGACAGGCGTCCGTTACTTTAATGAACTCACAAACATGGCGATGCTTACTGAAGAAGTTGGCGAGGTTGCTAGAATCATGGCAAGGCAGTACGGCGAACAATCATTTAAAAAAAGCGATACAGATAAAAATTTAAGCGATGAACTTGCAGATGTTTTATTTGTACTCATCTGCATCGCCAATCAAACCGGTATTGATCTTACTGAAGCATTAAAAAAAAACTTAGAGAAGAAAAACAGCAGAGATAGTGAGAGGCATAAAGAGAATGAGAAGTTAAAATAAACAGATTGACCGAAAAAAACATTTCACCGCTTTCGCTTCCTGAATTCCGCCACTTTCTTTCTATGCGGGTGTTTATCACATTCGCATTTCTTATTCAATATGTAGTTGCGGGATGGGAAATTTATTCCATCACAAAAGACCCACTGTCTCTGGGGTTGATAGGGCTTGCGGAAGCCATCCCCGCCATTGGAATTGCTTTGTACGCCGGCCATCTTGCAGATATTGGCAATAAAAGAAATATCATTATCGCTGCGCTGATCGGCATGTTCCTGTCATCACTTGGGCTGACCATAGTTACTTCAAACTATTTCAGGGAAATAAATTCTGATACGCTCACTGTAAACCTGATGTACCTTTTCATTTTCACAACAGGACTTGCAAGGGGATTTTATGGGCCAACAGCAACAGCATTTATTGCGCAGCTTGTAAACACCAGGAATGTAACAGAAACGGAAAATAAAAACCCCGAAATCGGCGCATTACATGAGGGCGAAATACCAATCCAGGAAATAAAAAAAGTAAGCAACCCGGTTTTAGTAAAAGCAGCAACTATCAATTCAACTGCCTGGCAAATGAGTGCTATCATAGGACCTGCACTGGGAGGTTTTATTTATGCAGGATTCGGGATGGAAATTTCAATGTACAGTGTTTTGTTCTGCATCGTTGTTGGAATTTTTTTCCTAACCTTGATACAATCGAAACCTATCATACAGGCAAACAACACAGAACCCATTTTGCTTCGCCTGAAACAAGGGATACGTTTTGTTTTTCAAAACAAGATTTTACTCAACGCCCTGTCCCTGGATATGTTTGCTGTGTTGTTCGGCGGGGCCGTTGCGTTGCTGCCGGTGTTTGCTGAGGAGATCTTATTTTGCGGGCCTGAGGGCCTGGGCATTTTGCGGGCTGCGCCAAGTGTAGGCGCTGTGTTAACGATGAGTTATTTTTCTGTTCGGAAAATTCCCGGGAAAGTAGGAACAGCGTTACTATATGCCGTTGCGGGTTTTGGAATTACAAT
>JBJXHH010000123.1:0-6541 GCA_046160675.1 Chitinophagales bacterium | reverse complement strand
GGTTGTTCCGGCAACTTCCCCTATCAAGAGGTTGCCGCAATTCCGTGCTGCTCACCAGGCATTCAATCGCTGCTTTTTTCTGTGCGCTGCGCAGCACAGAACAGCAGCAACCCCCGATCCGTTATAGGATATGGTTCAACAGCACTTCATCCACATTACGGAGCGGGACAGCCAGCAATCACCAACATTCTGGATTATTGACCGACTGAACAAACGCAGGCGACGATGCTGCGACAAAGTAACTATTTACCAAATCGAACATGATACACAGATTAATTTTCTTATTTTTATACGCTAAACACAATGAATATGAAAAATTTTTACACATTCATAAATGCTAAACTCACACACAGTTTTAGTATTATAACTTTTCTTTTCACACTCTTTATATATTCACCACACACACAAGCACAAACCCTCGTAAACCAACTTTTCCAAATAGAATTTAATTACCCCGACACAGTTACATGGAGCGCAAGTGTTTTAAGCGGCGGCAATATTATCACTACTGGAAATACTTTCAACAGTTACGCACAAAAAACAAACATCGTTACCACAAAAACAGATCAGGGAGGCAGCGTTGTTTGGCAGACAGAATATAACGGAACAGAAAGTGAATTTGATTACGGAGCAGCAGTTGCAGTTGACGGCAGCGGAAATGTTTTTGTTACTGGTGCAAGCCATGCAAGTGATGATTATACTTTTGATGTTGTTGTTATAAAATATAATTCTTCGGGCGTTCAGCAATGGGCTACAACATTTAATGGAACAGGAAGCGGTAATGATATTCCTTCTGATATTTTATTAATTGGTTCTGATATTTATGTTTGTGCTGCAAGCATCGGCACTACTACTAATTACGATTACCTGTTATTGAAATTAAATTCCAGTGGTGTTGTGCAATGGAATAAAAGATATGATTACGCAAGTTTATTTGACATACCCGGACATCTTGCAACAAACGGCAGCGAAGTTGTTGTAAGTGGTGCTTCACAATCATCAACAACAAATTGGGATTATACTTCATTAAAATATAATTCATCCGGCACATTATTAAACACAAAAAGAACAACCGCCACAGGTTATGGTTTTGACTACCCTACAGGTTTAGTGGTTGATGTAAATGATAATTTTTATATCACCGGTTATACATTTAACGGAACCAATTACGACATGCGCACCATTAAACTTGATGATGACCTTTCCACCGTCTGGACAAAAACAGAAAACGGCGGACAAGAGGACGGCAGCAATGCAATTTGTATTGATGGCAACAATAATATTTACATCGGCGGGTTTTCTGAAAGCAGTGCTGGAAATAAACTCATGAAAATAATTAAATACGATTCAAGCGGCACAAAACTCTGGACAAAAACTTTACAAAACAGCAGCAATGATATTGATGGCGAAGTGTCCGGTATTACTTTTAATTCCACTTCAAACAAAGTTGTCGCCACAGGGTTTTATCAATACCCTTCAGGCAAAAAAGTAATTACCACTTTCGCATTAAACAGCAACAACGGAAATCTTTCATGGAAAAAAGATTACCCCAACCTCTCAGCAAGTATTGACGTTCCTACCAATGTGCTTACAAATAACAATTTCATTTGGGTGTATGGCAGAAGAACCCAAGATGATACTACAAGGTATGTAACCATTAAGTATGAAACTTATGAGAGAGAGCATGAAATAATTGAGGATACAATTAATAATTATTCATATCTCGATAATCAATTATTAATTTCATTTAATCCAGCTATAGTTGATCTGGATTTTGTAAATAATAAGCAACAGGTATATGATAATTTACAAGATGTAATTGCTGATTCTGTTTATGATATAATTTACCCCATAATAAAAGGTCAGGGACAATTTACATCTAAAGCAATTAAAGTTTATAAAAAATTAACTGCTAATGATTCATTATCAATAACACGACTTGGAGATACAATTTCGATCCCAAAATTCTGGTCAACGTTTGTTGTATTAACCAATGTTGATCCTCTGTCTGTCATTGATACATTAAATTCAATATCAAATATTCAATATGCAGAATTGAATAATGTTTATCCGTTGTCTCTTTTTCCAAATGATTTAGCATTTGCACAAGAAAGTATATTTGATGGTGCAGCTTCTATGCAAGATGTTAATGCAGAACCAGCTTGGGATGTTGAAACTGGAAATCCAAGAGTAAAAGTAGGGGTGTTTGATTCAGGTATCTTTTGGGGGCATGAAGATTACGGAGATGGAACATTCGGAGGCTCGAAAATTGTCGGGGGTTGGGATTATGATAATAATTATGAGGTTTTTAATGATAATAATGATGCTGGTTTTTCTTCATCACATGCTACATCAGTTTCAGGTATTCTTGGAGCAATAAGTAATAACGATATAGGAATTGCCGGCATAGCAGGCGGTAGTTTTGATGCTGACGATCCGAACTCAACAGGTGTTCAGTTGTTTGATTTTGAAATTGGAATTGATTTCGACGAAGATGAAGGCTCAGAAAGCATCAATGCTGAATACGCAGCAGAAGGAATATTAGAAGGAGCTTCTTACACTCCCGATGGTAGTTATGGATATGGTTTACATATTATGAATCATAGTTGGGGTGGTGAGAATGGTGGAGGTGATATGATAACTGTCGGTGAAAATATAAAATTTGCTTTTTATAATCATGTTATTAATGTATGTGCAAAAGGAAATGACGGAGTTGATGACATGCATTATCCCTCAGATTTAAGGGATTTACATATTTTAAGTGTGGGTGGATCAGCATTCGATGGAGAACATGAAGAAGAAGCAAATTTTGGAAATGGAATAGATTTGATAGCACCTTATGGTAATATTCCGGATGTATGGACGCTTGACAATGATAGTGAAGATGATTATCATTTTTTTGCAGGAACATCAGGTAGCTCGCCGCATGTAGCTGGAACTGCGGCATTAATGTTAAGCCAGAATAATAATGCAGATGCTGCTCCGCATTTTGAAAATCTTACACATGAAGATGTTGAAAATCTGTTACAGCTTACGGCAGATGATAGAGGAGACACTTTCTACGACGATGAAACTGGTTGGGGATTGTTAGATGCAGGAGAAGCATTAGCTCTTGTTGATCGTCCACAATTTAAAGTTGAACATTTCTGTTCAACATATGATGAAGATGATATAATATTAGATGATGAAGATATACCGGGACTACTATTAGCAGAAGGGTTTACTGGAGTTTCTGCCGGGCTTTATTGGGCTGACAGGTATCGGATAAATGAAGTTTCTAATCATACACTTACAGCTACCACAGAAATATTAAATTCATGGGTATTACCAAGTTTGTCAAATGTTCTTGATGCATTCAGCCCTGTAGTTAATCAACCTAACTTTGTATTGGGTATTCCTACGTTAACTTCGGTAGATGTAACAGGTTATATATATTTCATTAAACAACAATACCCTTCTGGTTCCTTAATAAATAAATGGATTCCTTTTGATCCTTATGCTACAGATTCAAAATTTTGTTATTCACTACACACATTTGATGAAGATGCAGTTGATGAAATTGATGAAGTTATTATTGAGAATTTGGCATTAAGTCTTTACCCTAATCCTGTTGCTGATGTAACTCATTTACAAATTACATCAGAATTTGAGTGCGAAGTCACTTATTCAATAGCAAACATTTCTGGTCAAAAAACCAATAGTGAAGTAACATTGAATTTGCTTTCCGGTGTAAATGCCTATGATATTTCATTCTCCAATTTACCGAAAGGAGTTTATATATTGAGTGTTTTTAATAATTCTTTTAATCACTCATTCAGAGTAATTAAAATATGATGTATGACAAAAGTATATTTGGCAGCAACATTAGTTGCTGCCACTATTTTAGCTTCCTGTAAAAAAGATCCTGTTCTCGAAATTAATTTTTGCAGAGAATTGGAAGATTTGGATATTGGTTACTCAGTTTATCCCGAAGATACAATGTATTTTGCACCTTGTTTTAATCCAAATAATAACAGTGAATTTGTTTACATAGAAAAAACTTATGAACCAGAATACGGGTCAAGGTTGTGCAAATATAATTTGCTCACAAATGAAAAATCTTATCTTTCAGATAACATTGATTTTAACCCTAAATGGACTTCAAAAGACTGGATTATTTTTAACCGTTATAATTCTCAAATTTGGAAGATCAAAAGCAACGGCGATAGTCTAACCCCTCTATTTACAACTGGAACAAATTACTATTGTGAAATTAGCCCTGCTGGGGATAAAATAATATTCAAAAACCAAGTAGATAATTATTTAAAATTGGTTTTATCTGACATGGAAGCAAATATTCTGGACAGTATTCCATACGAAACTTTCACATCGGGTTCATGGTCAAAAGATGGGTTAAAAATCACTTCAAGAAAAATTAATTTTCCTTCCTCATTTGGCTATTATGACACTTTACTCTCACATTTTACAGATATAATTTCATCTCCTTATAACTCACCTGTTGATGAAATAGAAGATACCGAATGGTTTAATGATTCCAATAGTATCTTATGGTTAGGAAACAATAAATATCATGTAATAAATATTGAAACAAAGGAAACATATATATTTTCAGAAGTTTGTGAAAACATTTACAATTTATATCCTTCTTTTTCCCCTGATGGCTTGAATATAATATGGGAGAAAAATGAAAAAGAAGTATTAAATGGAGGAAGCAAATTAAATTGGAAAGCGAAAATTATAATGACAGATATCAATGGCAAAAATGAACAAATTATTCTACCAAGAACAAACTAATATGAAGAATATAATTACAGTGCTTCTAATACTTGTAATAATTCCTTTTGTATCTACAGCTCAAAATAAATTCCAATTGTCCTTTTCAGTTGCACAAGGAAATACAAGCTGGAAATATAATAATCTGAAAATTGCTGAAACAGATTTTGAAGGTGATACACTAAATGTATATGATATCAACACACATGCAACAAGCCCGACGATTCTTGCCACATTAAAAGGTGGGTATTCCTTCAATAAACTAACAACAGGTATTGATATTACAGTGCAACACTATTTTACTGATATATTTATAACCGACCCTATTTATTTTGAAGCCAGTGAATTTTATTTCCCAATTAGCTTTTCGCAATATAACGATCCTCAGCCTACGCACTTTAAAATATCTCCCTATGTAGAATACGCTTTAATAAAAGGAGATAAATTTGAATTGTTTACATCTGTTGCTGGTGGCTCATTCCTAACTCGCAGCATGGCGACAGATTCATTAGAAGGATTTCATTGGTTCATAAATTTATCTGCTGGATTAAATTACATTATGAATGATAAACTGACTTTTTCATTCTTCCCGGCATTTGATTATTCACGATTGAACTTTGCTTTTTTAGATAAATCAAATCCTTACTTAAACATCTATTCTTTTTATACTTCATTTGGCATTAAATATAATCTTGTTAATAATAAAGATTAGTTATGTTTGATATTTGATAACCAAAAGAAAAGAATTACCCTTACAAGACCACATCCTATAACATGGGCTTGGCAAAATGGCGGGTAAGCAGATAGTTGAAGCGTTGCAGTTTCTATTCACTTTGTGCATAATCGAAACGTAACATTAATAACCCCGCCACTTCGCCAAGCCCCGGCTCGTTATAACCAATGGTTCAAAGACACCTCAGCGACATTACGAACTTTTACAGACAATACAGACCCAAAATCTGGACTGTCGACCGACTGAATAAACGCAGACGACGACATAGATTTTTCATCAACCACTCTTTTTACTATCAAATTCATTTAATCTTTAAACATTTAACGATGAAAAATTTAAACAACAAAAAACGATATGCAGTATTTATCTGCATCATAGTTTCTTTTTTCTTTTCTATAAACAAACTTTTCTCACAAGACCTCGACACCCTTGAATGGGAAGAAATTGTTGACCTTGCCGACACAGTATATAATAACGGACTTGACACAATTTATGAACTCGAAGATTCAGTTTACGAAACAAGTGGTTTCAGAACAGGTGTATCATTAGATTGTCTTGAAACCGGAACTGCAATGAGTATCAACCTGAACAAAACAATTAAAACAATAAACAAAGGTTTATACGGAGTAAATGTGAGCGGCATGTTTACAAAAAATACTTTATACGGTGATATTTATAGTGCAGACCAATGGCAATGGCTGAGTAATATGCGCCCGAAAGTTTTACGTTTTCCAAGCGGCTCAAATGGAAAATTTATGCACTTGTTGCCTTACAAAGATGGTCCTGATCTGGGAACTGCATTTGACCCGATTAAAGGATATGGTTACGACATTGTAGAAATTACCCGATCCTTGATGCTATTGATAATGACCTTGAAGCACCGGATAATGCGACTGATATTCTTGCTGCTTCCGATGCAACAATGCTTACATGGTTTGGCGGTGATATAGATGTTAAAAAATCTTTTGACGAATATGTAAGCGATTACGATTATCAAGAAGACTTAGCTCCTGGCGATATGTTCATTGACCATTT
>JBJXHH010000122.1:0-25433 GCA_046160675.1 Chitinophagales bacterium | reverse complement strand
AGGAACCAGAGAATTACTTCCGGCCAGATGGGGTCGCTGTTATAACCGAACAAACCTTTGAAGAACACACCTACACTTCCTTTATCATGCAGGATGTGAATGTACTTGTCGCCGGATTTATTATACCAGAAAGCTGAGGGGTTGTCAGCCTCCGTTTTACTTTTAAAAATATCATACACCTTGTTTTCTTCCGCATGCGTTTCTGCAGTGCCGCCTTTGGCAATTTGCTCAGCATGTTCTTTTTCTTCCAGGTACTCATGTATCTCATGCGTTCCGTAAGCTATCATGCCCGCAGCAAAAAACACCAGCAGCAGGGAAGTATATTTAAAGAAAGGCTTCAGTTGAATTTTCTTTCCCTGTATCACTATCAGGTATCCTATCAGCACTGCCAGGATGATGCCCCCGAAAAAACCGGCATAAGAAAAGTTGCTGTCAATATTTGTACTTGCAAGCAGGAACAAGGCAGTTTCAAAACCCTCCCTCAAAATGGCGAAGAACACTAAAAAAAATACGCCCCATTTTTTTCCCCCGCTCAAAGCTGCATCTGTTTGTTGTTGTATCGCCTGGCGGTTAGCAAGGTTCTTCGCCATCCAGAAAATAACATAAAACAACAGGGCTGCAGTAATGTACATGAGCACACCCTCCAGCAATTCCTGCGTTCCGGCGGGTAATGTTTCCAGGCTTCTATTCAGAATGATGCCCAGCACAGCAGAAGCTAAAACTGAAAAAATTACGCTGAGCCAAAGCATTCTTTTCTGGCTGTGTAAACCGTTTTTGTGCAGTATCACATAAATAATCCCGACTATGAGTGCTGCCTCGAGGCTTTCACGGAAGGTGATGATAAATTCATTCATAAACTGTTGCTCTTAGTATGCAGGTGTAAACTTATTGTATCCCGATTGTAAACTTACAAACCCTGTATACAGCATTTTCGCCGGCATGTTAAAATACCTGAAAAGGGGTATCAGTCAAGGTCTGTGTTCAATATTCTGCCCTTTATATCGTTACTTTGCAAACTGAAATTTGTAAGATTGTGCCTGAGGAAATAAAATTTTATCCCGAAGAGAAAAGCCCTGAACAAAAACCTTCTTTTAACTGGCTGATGCCGGTACTTTTTGCGGTAGTTCTTGCTTTTGGAGTTTTTATTGGAACCATCATTTCCCCGGCAGTGCAGCAAAAAAAATCGCTGTTCAGCAGGTCAGGAACATCACAGGTAGAGTCTATTCTCAGTTATATAGATGCCCGTTATGTTGACAGTATCAATACTGATTCAGTAATTGATGCAATTGTGAATGCATACCTGAACGAACCCTCTACCTTAGAAGATCTGCTCAAACACCTGGACCCACATTCCAGTTATATACCAAAGCAAGACCTGCAATCATTTAATGAAGACCTGGAAGGTGAATTTGATGGCGTTGGGATTGAGTTCAATATCATCAATGATACCATCTACATCGTTTCAGCACTATCAGGCGGGCCCAGTGAAGATGCAGGCATTTTGAGCGGTGATAAGATCATAACTATTGATGACTCCCTGGTAGCAGGAAAAAGTATTACTAATGAAAGAGTGATGAAAAAACTGCGGGGGCAAAAAGGAACTCAGGTAAAACTGGGTATTAAACGTTTCGGCGAACCAGCCCTTCTCAGTTTCACTATTACCCGGGATGCAATACCTGTACACAGCCTGGATGTTGCCTACATGATGGATGACAAGATCGGGTATATGAAACTGAATAAATTCAGCAAAGACACTCCGGATGAATTCAGGGCTGGTTTGAAAAAACTTACCGATTCAGGGATGAAGAAACTCATTCTTGATTTAAGGGGAAATCCCGGCGGATACTTATCAGGTGCCGTTCAGATTGCAGATGAATTGCTGGATGGAAGTAAGCTGATTGTATATACAGACGGCAGGTCAGTGGGCCGCAGGGACTATGAGGCGCAATACCAGGGATTGTTTGAAAAAGGCGATATAGTAGTGTTGGTGAATGAAGGCAGTGCCAGCGCCAGTGAAATTCTTGCAGGCGCCTTAAAAGATAACAAGCGGGCAACCATTGTTGGCAGAAGAACATTTGGTAAAGGGCTGGTGCAAGAGGTGTATCCCCTGCCGGATTCCAGCGCCCTGCGCCTTACTATTGCCAGGTATTATACTCCCAGCGGTGTGAGTATCCAACGCAGTTATGACCACGGAGTGGATGCTTATTATAACGAGTATGCGGATATTGTTTTAAATGGCGGTGAACTGCCTGACAGCTTAAAAGGAAAAATTGATGTGAATTGGGGTATTGTACCAGATAGGTTTGTGAAAACTGATACTTCAGATAACTCAAAAACTTTCAACCTTCTTTTTAATAAATTATACATTCAGCGGTTTGCTTATACGTATTACGGAGATAATACTTCAGAATTTTCAAAATATAATTCGGTAGAACAGTTCAGAAATGAATTTACAATTAGCGATGCAATGTTTGCAAAATTTATAGCCTATGCAAATGCACAGGATAGTTCCTTGCAACTGAACCCTGCCAGTATCAATGGTTCAAAAACAAAGATCACTGCAGCTATCAAAGCTTTTCTTGCAAGACAAAAATGGAACGATGCAGGTTTTTTCCCTTTGATGAATGAGATAGATGAAGATGTGATGGAAGCGCTGAAAGTATTGAAGGAACCTGTAAAACCCTGAAAAGAAAAATCCCCCCATCAGCAGACGGAGGGATAATGAAAACTTTTTTAGGAACGGTTAGAGGCCGGTTTTAGAATCGTCAACATCAGTTCCGAACAATTCACTTTCTGCATCCATGTCTTTCGTTGCTGCATCCACTGAATTATCAGTAGCGCTTGTCATTTGATCAGAAGCTCCCTGTTCAACTTGTTCAGTCATATCTTCCATTTCATCGTCAGCTCCCTCTTCTTTTTTGTCTTTTCCTTTGCAGGCTACCAGTACGCTTAATGCCAGCGCAATGGTGAAATACGATAGTTTTTTCATCTGTCCTTGGTTTTAGTTTTTATAATGATCTCCCAAAACGGGAAATCCGTTACAAAAGTATAAAATTTTGAAATGTTTTATTTCTCCCTGAAAAAGATATTCACAGGAACACCGGTTAGCTGGAAATGCTCCCTGAGCTTATTTTCCAGGAAACTCCTGTAACTATCACGGATATGTTTCGGGTGGTTACAAAAGAATATAAAGGTGGGTATCCTGGCGGTGATCTGTGTAATGTATTTGATCTTGATATGATACCCTCTTGCTGAAGGCGGCGGGAAGTTTTGTATGATAGGAAGCAGCAGGTCGTTTAATTTGCTGGTAGAAATCTGGATTGATTTATTCTGGTATACCTCAAGCGCCTTTTCCATCGCTTTAAAAATCCTTGTTTTGTCTTTTGCCGAGATAAAAAGAATTGGAACATCCCTGAACGGTGCAATCTTATTCCGGATGTTTTCTTCATACTCTTTCAGGGTATTGGTTTCTTTTTCTACCATGTCCCATTTATTTACCAGTACAACCAGGCCTCTTCTTTTCTTTTCTATCGTGTGTAAAATAGCAAGATCTTGTGCTTCTATTCCTGTCCTGGCATCAACCAATAACAAACAAACATCTGCCTCATCAATCGCCTTGATTGCCCTTATAACTGTATAAAACTCCAGGTCTTCATGCACAGAGGCTTTCTTGCGGATACCTGCCGTGTCAATCAAAATGAAATCTTTCCCAAACAAAGAATATCTTGTATTGATGGCATCTCTGGTTGTACCCGCAACATCTGTTACAATGTTTCTTTCTTCGCCCACTAAAGCGTTCAGCAATGTTGATTTGCCTACGTTCGGTTGCCCTACAATTGCAAACTTCGGTAGCGCATTTTGTTCTTCAACCTCCGAAATATTTTCTTCAGGAATTTGTTCTGCGATAGCATCCAGCAGTTCACCGGTTCCGCTACCACTTATAGAAGAAACAAAATATATATGTTCAAAACCTGTACTGTAAAATTCTGTTGCTTCCAGTTGTCTTGTATTGTTGTCAACTTTATTTACAACAATAAAAACCTGCTTCTTTATTTTTCGCAGCATGTCAATCAATTCTGCATCAAGATCAGTAAGCCCTGTTGTAACATCTACCATCATAAGTAACAGGGATGCTTCTTCAATAGCAATTTTCACTTGCTTACGAATTTCCCTTTCAAAAACATCTTCGCTGTTCTGAACGAACCCTCCGGTATCAATTAGGTCAAACACTTTCCCATTCCACTCAGATACTCCATAGTGCCTGTCTCTTGTCACCCCGCTGATATTGTCAACAATTGCATGCCTCTCCCCTGTCAGCCTGTTAAACAAGGTTGATTTTCCGACGTTCGGCCTTCCGATGATAGCAACAGTGAAGCTCATTTTTTTAAATAAAACAGGGTTGACATTCGCCAACCCTTTGTTAGTAGCGGGGGCAGGACTTGAACCTGCGGCCTTCGGGTTATGAGCCCGACGAGCTACCAACTGCTCCACCCCGCGGTATTGAGGGTGCAAATATAGAACTTAAAGTCCGGCTTGCCAAGCTTTGTTCCATTATTCCTGAATTCATTTTGTCTTCGCAATTTTTGAACTTTGACAAAATGAAAAATTTCAAAGCAGGGTTTGTAAACATAATCGGGAAACCGAATGCAGGTAAGTCGACATTATTAAATATTCTTGTTGGTGAAAAATTAGCAGCAGTTACTCCAAAAGCACAAACAACAAGAAGAAGGTTACTGGGTGTTGTTACTACTGCTTCACATCAAATTATTTATTCTGATACGCCGGGAATTGTAAAGGACCCTGCTTACAAATTGCATGAATGGATGAATGCACAGATTGATACAGC
Organism: Chitinophagales bacterium; assembly: GCA_046160675.1. Taxonomy (GTDB): domain Bacteria; phylum Bacteroidota; class Bacteroidia; order Chitinophagales; family BACL12; genus JACMJP01. The sequence continues at coordinate 20,587 of JBJXHH010000122.1, read as the reverse complement.
ACTTCAGGACGCTGATATCATTTTATATCTTGTAAATCCCGGTGAGAAAACTGAAAACAACCCGGTACTTGATAAGATCATACTTTCAAATATCCCCGTCTGTGTTGTTTTAAATAAAGCCGATTTGATAGATAAAGATGCACAAGATGGAGAGGAAGAAAAATGGAATCAATACCTGCATGGGAAAAAATTTATTTCTATATCGGCCTTACGAAAAGAAAATATTCATGTACTTGAACAATTTATCGAAGAAAACCTTCCTGAACACCCGGCGTATTTTCCTGAGGATACGCTTACAGATGTGAGTGAAAGATTTATTGCAAGTGAAATGGTGCGGGCAGAAATCCTGAAACACTACAAACAGGAAATTCCCTATTCAGTAGAAGTTGTGGTTATGGAATTCAAAGAAAAGGAAGACATCACAGTTATAAAGGCAACCATTTTTGCTGAGAGGGAATCACACAAAAACATCATCATCGGGCCGAAAGGTTCTGCCATTAAAAAAGTTGGTGTTGAAGCAAGAAAAGAAATGGAAGCCTGGTTGGGTAAAAAAGTTTTTCTTGAGTTATTTGTCAAAATAAAAGAGAACTGGAAAAATGACGAAAGAAATCTGAAATACTTCGGATACGAAACTTAATTTTTATATTTTTTCAGGTTTATTATCTCCGTCTCATTCGCAAGTTTCAAACTTATTGCGCAACCACCTCCGGCTGCAAGCTTCATTTTTACTATTGTCTTACCGTCAGCAATATAAGAATTAACAACATAGGCCATTGGGTTATGATACCAGTCTGCATCAGCTGCATCAGCATACACAGTCATTATATACTTTTTACCGTTATCCAAAAAATCCAATGCAATGGTTTGAGTTCTGGCATTTTCATCTGTAATGCTTCCGATATACCAATTGCTTGCATTCTTTTCTTTCCTGGCAATTGTAACATAATCACCCGGTTCTGCAGCAAGAATTTTTGTTTCGTCCCAGTCAACTGGCACATCTTTGATAAACTGAAAAGCATCCATGTGTTTTGCATAATTTTCAGGCAAGTCGGCTGCCATTTGTAATGGCGAATACAGGGTTACATATAAAGCAAGTTGTTTTGCAAGTGTTGTGTGTACCTGGTTTGTTTTCGAACTGTCGTAATAATTCATTTTGATCTGGAAAATTCCGGGCGTATAATCCATAGGGCCGCCAAGCAATCTTGTAAAGGGTAAAATGGTTTCATGCGAAGGAGGGTTGCCTTTACTCCATGCATTAAACTCATTGCCCCTTGCGGCTTCGCATGCAAGCCAGTTAGGATATGTTCTGTGGAGTCCGGTAGGTCGAACAGGTTCATGGGCATCCACCATGATCTCATATTCTGCAGCTTTTTCAATCACACGGATATAATGATTCACCATCCATTGCCCGTCATGATATTCCCCTCTTGGAATGATTCGGCCCACATACCCTGTTTTTACAGCATCATAATTATTGTCTTTCATAAACTGAAAAGCGTCCTCTAATCTCCGTTCATAATTTGTAACGGAAGAAGAAGTTTCATGATGCATAATGAGTTTTACATTTCTATCAGCAGCATACATTGTTAACCCCTCTACATCAAAGTCTGGATACGGGGTAACAAAATCAAATACATTTTCCTTCCAGTTACCGAACCAGTCTTCCCATCCGGTATTCCATCCCTCTACTAGCACCCCATCAATATTATTTGCTGCAGCAAAATCAATATAAAGTTTCACATTTGCTGTGTTTGCACTATGTTTCCCATTAGGTGTGAGCTTGCTCCAATCTGTTGTTTCAAGGTCAATATTATTTGCATCAGAATAATTCCAGGTGCCTGTTCCTATATGCATCTCCCACCATACACCGATCATTTTCATGGGTTTTATCCAGTTTGTGTTTTCTATTTTCGAAGGCTCGTTCAGGTTTAAAATCATTTTTGAGGAAAGAATATTTTTTGCATCATCACTCACAAGAATAGTTCTCCAGGGTGTGTGCGATGGTGTTTGTAAATATGCCTTATTTCCCACAGCATCAGGTACTAGATGTGAGGTCAGCTTAAAATTATTTTGATTCACCTGCAGATGCATTGCAGGGTAATTCACTAATGCGGCTTCAAAAATATTAATATATAATCCGTCACCTGTTTTCAACATCAACGGAGTTTGAACGAAATTTTTTCCAATCGGTGTTCTTGTGGCAATTTCCCTATAGGTGTTTGCAGTGTCTGCATTTACTTTACTCAAATTACTTTCACTATAAGTGTATTCATTCGTATCATAATCCCCAGGCATCCAGAAAGCCTTGTGATCGTCTGTGAGAAAAAATTCCGTCACTTCATTATTAACAATAAAATTCCTCAAATTATTTTGTTCTGGAAATTCATACCTAAAACCAAGCCCGTCATTAAAAACCCTGAAGGTGATAATAAAAAATCTTTCCTCAATTCCTTTTTGCGTAAGGGTCACTTTTAATTCATTATAGTTGTTCCTGATCTCTTTTACTTCGCCCCAAACAGGTTTCCATGTTTCATCAAAAGAAGATGTATCAGCACTTACAATGTGAAACCCCTGTATAAATGAAACCTGTCCTCCTAAAGCAATGCCCAGTTTTGATGGTTTTATGACTTGTTTGTTTTTATAACTCAACTGATAAAAAGGTTTTCCGTCATCATCTAATGAAAACATCAACACAAGGTTCTTATCAGGAGAAGTTATTGTTTGTGCAAATACTGAAACAGCAGTGAGAATACATACTGAAAGAAGCAATTTTTTCATGCTCCAAATTTAGAAATTTACTGATTACTTCAGCCAGTGAGCTAAATCTCTGTGGAGCAGATTTGAGAGTTCCTGAACATCATTCCTGTAATAATTCACAATCCATTGCCTTTCTTCTTCATTCATTTTAGGGATATTCTCTTTCGAGTAAAAGAAATTCTTCACTTTTTGCTTCAGGTTGCCGGAAATCAGCTTTTTAGAAAGTTTATATAATCCTGTTTGTGTTAGGAAATAATTCAATTTACCGAACCTCGGCATACCGGCTTCGTTTAACTTCTCGCTCATATCAATCTCAAAATCCGGATCTACCCCCAGGAAGGAAAAAAGTTTTTTCATTTCGGCTCCTGCATCCTTTTTAAAATCCTCAAAATAGATGATATGTATTTGCGACAACGGAAACAAGTTATAATATCTCTTTACTTGCTCATAATACATTCCGTTCTCAAGATACATATGACTTACTCCCCATCCTTTCTCCTTTTTACTTTCATCTTGTTGTATTTCCTTGAGCAAATCCTTTTCCGTAATTTTTCCAAGTTTTAAATTCATCAAAAACTGCGAGTACAGTCTTTCAACCGGGTTACGCAGGATCATCACAATTTTTACACCCGGCAATTTCTTTCTTATTTCCTGAGCCGCTGAAGGTAAACTCAAATAAGAATTACTCACTTCACCTATTGCCTTTTCTTCTTTTACGTCCCTGAATAACTTCTTGTATTGTTCCCATGTTCTTATATGTGCAATATGTACTTTTTTATCCATTGCACCTGCGAGGTATTTATCAATATCAATTCCTATATCCTGCCTGTAATCCAAATTGAAATGTTCAAATTTCATATCTGCATCACTAAAATAATTTGTTTCCTTAACCGGGCTCATAAAGACCTCAGGGTGTTGTTGTAGATAGAGATGCAAAGAAGTTGTGCCCGCTTTACCGGCTCCAACTATAAGAAAATTGGGTAGTTTATATTCCGTCATATTCAAATGAACCACCTTCTTACCGAAGGTATTTCCAAAAAATAATTCTTGCCGCATTCACCAGGCGATACATCATAAAAGAGTACCAGGGTACTTCAAATGTATTCCAGCTTTCCGGAAACTGATACCCCCATCTTTTCAAATAAGGCCCGAAAATATACTTTGCCCTTCTTTTGGCCTTATCGGTTTCATAATATTCCCAAAACGTTTTTGTTTTCTCAGCAGTTTTATTTGCAACCGGAATATCCCTCACTTTTTCTACACCGATAACTTGTAAAGCCTCATTAAAATCATTGTTCAGGTTTTCAAAGCGAATTATAAAGTCCATATGTTTATGCTCAATAATACTCCAGCTTGCATAAGGAACAGAATATGCCCGCATAAAAAAATCTTCAAAACTCTCATTCTTGCTGATGATGTTCTTATATTGGCGCACATTCCACCACCGCATGATGTATTTCCTTAGGAAACCATGTTTCAGAAGTTTTGGCTGAGTGTACCTGTTCTCATGATCTGTTTTAAACTTGAAGTAATTGCTCACACAAATATCAGCAGGGTTACGTAAACCGCTAATGCGTTTGTATTTTTTTTCTTCAGCATTAGCCTGCTTCAAAAAATCGGTGCTGTGAAGTGCATGTTTAAAGAGTATTTCCTGTCCGTCATAATTAGTTTTTAATTCTTTTGCAATGGCACTGCTTGCAGTTTGGGGCAATTCAACAAAAATATACTTGTATTTGTGGCTGATAATCATCTTTCAAATTTTGTGTTAAACATTGCTGAATAAATCACCTTTGCTTCACTCATATTTCCTTTCAGGATGTATCGGATACTCCTTTTAATAAGATGGAAATACAGGAATGGAAGTTGTGGGCGGTAATATTTCTTGTATAACCTGATCTTACCACGGTATTTATAATTCAAAGCTGTTATTTGCCATTTACTTTTTTTGGGACTATTGCCTGTACTAGCGCCCTGTTTATGATATACCTTGCTTTTCACAGCTACCCCAACACCCCAGCCTTTTTGCTTTGCTCTTGCACTCCAATCATTCTCTTCATTATACAAGAAATATTCTTCACTCATCAAACCTACATCGAGGAGGAATTCTTTATGCACAAACATGGCAGCGCCAATCACATAATTACATTGTATTTCCTGATTATCGTATTTACCATTGTCAATTTCCTGCGCTCCTATAATTTTTGATTTTCCCGAATATTTGTTGAAAACCGCCCCAACTCCCTGCATTTTTTCAGGATTATGATATAGTAACAATTTACTGCCTATTATTCCAATCTTTTGATTTGTACCCTTCTTTTCTTCAGCATAATTTACCAATTCAGTGATTGCATGTTTCTCAATAACTGTATCATTATTTAATAACCACACATAATCAAAATTGCTATTTAAGGCGTAGCGCATTCCTACATTATTTCCACCTGCGAATCCGAGATTCATTTTACTTTGAATGTACAAAATAGGATATATATTTTCCATTGGTCCTAACCGCAGTGTATCAGATTCTCCTGCATGGGCACGGAAATACAATAAGGGTTTCTGTGTAATAGGGTTAGAAAGCCTGAATAGCTTGTTATCTGTGAGTACGGCATGGGTGAGTTCTCCCCTTGTCCATTTCAATAAGTTTTCCCAGTTTTCATCAGCACTCCCGTTCTCTACAACAACTATCTGGTAATTTTTATAGTCACTTTTTAAAATACTTTCAATACACTCAACAGTGTCTTGCCAGGTTTTATAATTCACTAATACAATACAAATTTTGGGATTCATGCGCATTATTTTAACCAGGTAGAAAGGTCCCTTTGCAAAAGAACTGAAAGCTTTTGAATGTCATTTGTATATTTTTCAAGTAAGAATTTTTTTGCTTCCGCAGGAATATCTCCTTTCTCTGCTTTGCTTTTGTAAAATAATCTTACAATCATCGATTTAATACTTTTAGGTGCAAGTTTCTTTATCAGAGGGCGGATGCCGAGTTTATTTAAAGTATATGTAAAGTTTTTAAATTTTGGAGTATACACTTCGTTGTAGCGCATTGAAGTATCAGTAACAAAAGAATTATCAACTCCAATAAATTCATATAATTCTTTCAAGGTATTTGTTGCATTCTTCTTCAGGTCTTCAGTAAAAACAATTTTTACATTTTCTCTTCCGAACATATCAATATATCTTTTCACCTGTTCATAATAAAACCCTATTTCAACATATAGGTGAGCGTTACCCCATGCTTTAGGTATGTGATGATAATCTTCCAGTAAGGCTTTATAAAAGTCAAATTCATTGTTGTTTCCTGTCCAAATATTCATCCTGTAATGCGAATATGCCCGTTCCACAGGATTACGTAGGCAAATGATGATCTTCACATTACCGAGATGCTTCTTAATTTCTTCCGCAGCAACTGAAGAAAAAAGATAAGAAGTACTTAACTCCCCGATTGCTTTTTCATTTTTTACGTTTTTAAACAATTTTTTGTAATGCTCCCAATTTCTTACAAAGGCTGCATGATATTCCTGCTGCATATCACCATCTACATACTTCTGGATATCCTGAAGTTTATTTTGTGCAAATTCTTTACTGAATAAATTTATATCTATGTCTTTTGAAAAATAATGAGGCTCTTTTATTGGAGACAAGTACACCTGCGGGTGTTGTTTCAGGTAATGATAAATAGAAGTTGTGCCACCTTTATTTGCTCCAATAACGATGAATGTTGGTAATTTGTAGTTTAGATCTGGTTGCATGAAATTGTCTGCAAAGAAAAAACATCAATTAAAGTTCAATAATAAATCAGCAACATCTTTTTGTAAACAATATACATTATTGATCTGCTCAATGTTTGGAATTTTTATTAACCCAAGTAATTTATAATCGCTAACCGAAAATACCTGTACCATGTTTGGCACGGCTTCACCACCGGGAAACAGCCCAAGGTATCTTTTCCTTGTTTCGCTAACACCTCCATAGTAAATGCCCCTCTCAGTATCTAATTCTCCCCCCCTGCCAAATCCTTTAGTATCCATAGTTCTTAAGAAATTCCAATTCTTGTCAAATATCTTTAGCTCAAAGTGGCCGCTGTCAAATGCCCAATATTGATTGTTTACTAATCGAACTGAATGCGGGGCTTTGAAATTCAAGGGGTGGCGTTTTCTTTTTGTTATGTTCACTACTCCTCCATTTCCCTGGCTTTTTATAAACTTCTGTGCTATCCGTTTCATCAATTGTCTTCCCGAGGTATGATGTACCAGTATGTAAAGATCCCCTTCGTATCCTTCAAATATCAGATTACAATGAAATTTATCAACTACTTCTACCCCTTCTTCTCCTTCGCCTTCCTCGGCTGTGTTTGATTTAAAATCTGCAAGGTTAATGCGCTCACTCACTTTGTTTGTATCAATATCATAACTCACAATTTCATCATGTTTTGTATTTGAGATCCAGATCTTATTTCCGATCATACTGATCTCATGAATATCTGTCAGATTTGGGATACTCAGTTTCTCATATCTTTTTTCTTTCAGAGAAAATTGAAATAACTCAGAACTGGAAGCAATATATAATGTGAAAGGATCATTCTTATGATAACACATACTACTCATACCCAACTCACCCCAACTATTAAAAAAATCGATGGGCATTATGCTGTTCATTTCATCAATAAGTTGCATACTTTTTATGTTCTCCCTTTTCATTTCCCTGTCAGCCGGATTTGCATTCAATGAACCTATCACTAAAATTCTCTTCTCTGGGCCAATTAACTGTTTCATTTTATTTTTTTTAAACTTATATGTATTAAAATGCTGTTTTAGGGTTCCATCTCTCAGACAGGCCTACTTTGTCGTAATTTGTTTCTACCAGTTTATACATATACACAACCATAATAAAAATAGCCGTAGAACCGGGTTGCATAAATAAATATCCTTTTGCAAGAGAAGAAAGGAAACAAAATACAAGAATATATTTTGCAGCTGTGAAAAACGGATCTGATTTATGTTTTCTCACAAACTTGAAACTTCTGAACGCTATAAAAAACTGAAAATAAATAAATAAAGTACCCAGAATACCATAAGTCATAACAGATCCTAAAATGCCAATATCTCCTGGTGGTACAGTGGTAATATTATGTGAACCATCAGGATCTACAGTACTCTCACTACTGGCAAATTTTCCCAAACCAATAAGCCACCCGATGGAATACGTTTGCATATAAATCAGCAAAATTGCTATTTCTTCTAGCCTTGCGTCAACTGAACTTTCACCTGAAGTGTTTCCTGTAAAAACAACTGTAGCAAGACTTGTATACTGATAAATATAATCGTTAACTCTGTCGGGTATGATTGCATACATAACCCCCATTATGAACAGGAATGAAATTGTTACCGTAACAAAAATTCGCAATGCTCGGAGTAAGTTCACTTCAAACATATAGAAAACAGCGATGGATCCTAGAATAGCAAGCATCACCGAACGCCCCTGGTGTAAGAAAAACATGTAAGAAAGAAATATTGCAGAATAAAATAACATTTTGCTTTTCTTATCTTTTACATACTTGATGGTATAGTATAACCCAAGAAATGCAATAAAGTCAATTCCAAATTTGAACCTGTAACCTCCTTTAATATCACTATATCCAACAAAGGAAGTATCAAGGTACTGTTTGGGGTCAAGAAAAATATAACACCAAATAAAGTAAAACAAACACCCCCACCCGACCCATTCAAACCCCCTGAAAATATCTTTCAGAGTAATGAATTGCATTTGTAGTAAATATACAAGAAAGAATACACCACTAATCCCAAACCAATGCCTTTGAGAAACAATCCCCGAGAAAACGGGGAACCCTTCACTTAGGTTTGCACAGATACCCGCATGAATAGGCATCCAGAACATAAGCCAAATATAATAGTTTAATTCATCTGCCTTTTTTCGAACTATAATTACATATATAGTATAGACAAAAGTGAAGGTCGTTATAAACATATACCAGAAAGCTTCAAAAAACATGTAATAGGTTACCATGGGGGTTCTGGTTGGCATACGGGAAGTGAAGAGTATGATAAGTACAACTATCATAATCTTCCCGAATATTGAATTCGGTTCTTTAAAAATCCCTTTTTCGTGTGTTAATATGCCCATTATCTTATAGCCAGCCTGACAGGTTTTTTCCGGTTAATTGTTCAGTTAATTGTATGTCTTTAATAAAATATTTTTGTATGATTTCTTTTTTTACATCTACATCTAATTTGGCTGTTGCAACCGCTTTTTGATTCTTTCTGATCAGGTATTTCCTGATTTTTTTACGAAAGCCAGCAGTTGGTATGACGTTTTTAAAGAATTTCTTTACAAAATTAGGCTTTCGAACCAAATTAGTAACTGTTTCACTTTTTGATTCTCCAGCTTCATTGCTGTGTAAATCGTAGTTGAGTTTCTCGTAATGTACTCCAAGGAACTGTTGAATACTTTCTATGGTAGATTCCCTGTTTCGGATAATATCTTCATCAAAAAGTAAAATCAGGAAATTTTCTTTTGGAAAAATACTCATAAATTCCTGTAACTGTGCCCCATAATATCCCCTTTCCAGGTAAGCATAAATTTTTTGTTGTTTTTTATCTCCTTTCCTTTTTGTCTCATGTTCTATGGCTTCAAGAAAGCTCAGCGGCTCTAACCCCTTTTTCTTAGTCATCAAGTAGTGAGAATATGCCCTGTCTGCCGGGTTTCGCAACACTACCATAATCTTCAAGTCTGTTCCCAATGTGTCTGCAATCCTCCTTGCAGTTCCTGGGAACAAGAGATAGTCAGGGTCAAACTCACCCACGGCTTTTTGTCCTTTATAAGTATTAAAATATGTTTCGTTATAAAATGTCAGGCCCTTTGCATAATCTTCATCAAATAAAAAAAACTTCGTTTCTTTTATGGGGGGAATATAAATGTCACTATGCTGACTGAGTATGTCAGATAGCGTTGTTGTGCCGGCTTTTTGTGCCCCTATACAGATAAAAGTATGTTTTATGTTCTGCATATTATACTAACCAGTCGCTTAAGTCTTTTTGTATCAGAATAGAAAGTTTCTGAATATCTTCTTTGTATACTGCTATTAGCTGTTTCCTCGTATTCGTCGGCATCTCTGTTTTTTTCAGGTTATATTTCAATAAGTTAGCCTTCACAAAGTTACGGAGGCGTTTTTTTGTATCCCTGTTCATCAGTTTCCTGAAAAAATTCAGTACCGGGTTTTTTCTTGTTGTAATAATCTTCTTCAGCCATTTCACTTTCATTTCTCCACTTTGGTTTCTTTGTTTCAGTTCATGCTTGTTCGCCGCTGCATTTATTCCCAGAAAAGCGTAAACTTCCTGCAACAATTTTTCAGAATTATTTTCAAGTTGATTGTAAAATAGAATCTTTACGTCATCAAAGTTTTCAAGATAAGCCTTCACCTGCTTGTAATAAAAACCTTTATCAACATAGAAATAGTCAAAATGAAAATTTTCCTGCATGCGTTTTTTTTCTTCATCTATCGCTTGCTGAAAAGTCAATTGTTCCAACAAATCTCTCCGCATATGCATATACTGCGAATAAGCCCTGTCAGCTGGGTCCCGGAGTATGATTATTATCTTCATCTTCCTGTACCCGGGCACAAGATGTTTTATATTATCAATTGATTTTTCATAAAAATATAGGTAGGGAGTGGATGACTCGCCTGCCATTTTCTTTCCATGCTCCTCAAACAACTTTACGTATTCTTCAGGAGAGGTTATGTATTTATTTCTAGAATCTTTAAATGAAGGCGCAGAGTTATAAAAAGTAAAGAAACTCGGTTCTTTTTGCAAGGGCATAAAAATATCCGGATGTTTACCCAAATATTCATGGAGTGAGGTAGTTCCGCTTCTTGCAGTGCCTACAATTAAGAAATCCGGCCAAATTTTTTTCACATTACTCATAATCTTCTCCATCTTTTGATTTTTTATTCTTTTTCTTTCCTTTCAGGATTGAATATAAGTCAGCAAAAGGATTATAGATTGTATTAATCTTCATTGTGAAATAAATATGCATAGAGCACCCTAAATTCAATATTGTTCTCCCTACTGCTATAGACAGAGCTGCGCCAATTATTCCTAAACCTAAACCCCAGGGAGCAATAAACAGGAAACTTAAAGCAAGACTTGAAACTGTTGAAATTGCTGCATACCGCTGTGTAATTCTTTGCCTGCCAGTCATGTTAAGCAGTTGAGTTACTGGGCCTGTAGCAAAATTTACAATTTGCCCTATATTAATGATATGAAATGCAAGTACTGCTTTAGGAGTAATAAATTCTTCCCCCCAGAAATTCAGAATAAATTTTGGAATAAGAAAAAAAACCAGCATTATCGGTATACAACTCCAGAAAATAAGTCGGGTAGATATTTTTACATTTTTTTTCAGTAACTGGATATCATCAATGGCAAACGCCTCTGTAAACTTGGGCCCTGTAATATTGTTTACTGCAATCAACGGCATTGTTGCAAATGCAGCCAGGCGGGATGCTCCACTGAAAACTCCCACATCTGCTGCCGTAACATAAGCGAACGAAGCAAGAATAGGTATTGCAAGCAATGTATAAAGTGTAGTTAAATATTTTGCAGAAAGCAGGGGCAATGCTGTGTTAATCAATTCTTTTGTTGATATTGACGGGTTCTCAATTTTTCCTTTCGGTACATATTTTCGCCAATACATGATTCCCAGGATAAAAGTGAAAGCCAGCCCTATTACATAACTTGTATTGATCACATAGGTTTTGTCCTCAAGTAACAACCCCAGTAATAACAGGCAAATTACAAGTGCCTGTGTAGAAACATTATTTATCCAGGTGTATTGTTTTATTTTTTTTAATCCCCGCAGACCTTCTTCTATCACACCACTCATAACAAAAAATAAGATCCCGAAAGCTATGATCTGAAATTGCAAAGGATCATATTTATCATCATAAACATATTTTACAAGAAGAGGCGCAGCAAGAATAAGCAGTATAGTGAGTCCTATTGCTAGCCGGGTTACAATCCTGAAACCTTTTTGAAATACTTCTTTTACTTTTTGTTCGTCGCCCTGCTTCCTGTATTGTGCCACATACCTTGCTGTAGCAGTATCAATTCCGAACCTCCCGAAAATCCCTACGAGATTGAGGTAAGAAAAACAAAGACGGAACATACCAAGTGCAGCGGCTCCATAAAGATTTGATATAATGATCTGCTCAAGAAATCCCAGGAGCCTTCCAACAACACTTATCAAAAACCCTGTTACACTTTTACTGAATATCTCAGAAAAATCCTTGTCTTTTAATTTTCGGCTGAATTTTTTCCGGATTTTCTGAATCATAATGTTGCATCCGTTGTAATTGTATCTTCAGTGGAAAATTGAGTGTCATGAGAAGTTGGTATTTCAGCCTGCTTTCCTTCCTGCATGTTTATGCGTTTTATAAATTCGTTTGCAAAAATGTTTGTAAAAATTTTTGCTCCATTTCCATTCAGATGCGCAAGATCAAATAGGTTTTCTCTTTCATTCAGCAGAGGAAATTCTGAAGGATTTGCAAAACTGATCTTGTTTTTTTCGGGTATCTGGTTTATAAGCGGCAGCAGGTATTGATATCTGTCACCCAGCCTTTGTGAAAGCATGAACACAATTTTTATGTTATGTTTTTCACAATAAGCTATCAACTCTTTCAGATCTTTTTCTATTGTTTTGTTAGGGTTTTTTTCCTGCGTATTAAACTTGTTCCAAAGTTCCTGGCATCGTTTTGTACGATAATCAATCGTATCCTGCCTGCGCAGTACATCGTAACGTTGTGCAAGATCGCCACCCGGGTCGTCAATCATTTCCTGGTCAAGTGCATAAAATCCGTTTTGCTCCGGGCCAATTGAAAGCGGTTGCAGGTTTTTTCCGGCAAATTGTTCCATCATGCTTGAACCCATACCTATCATGTATTGTCTTTCAAAAAAAGAAAATAAATGCAATCCAGGTACGCCTACTTTATTCCCCCAGCTTTTCTCGCTTTCATAGGATGCCTCCATAATGTTGTCAATGTTTCCCCAGTTGTACCAAAAAAGCATTTCTTTTTTGTGCAAATTTTCAACGCCCATTTTTGTAAGCTCACTCAGGTCAAGCACAACATATTGAATATTATCTTTTTTAAAGTCCATCAACTGATACAAGGTATACACTGACTGCGGTGTCCTGTTAGCAGGTATTCCAAAATTGAAAGACTTAATCTTCAGGTCAGGCCTTATTGCATTTACGGCTGAATCGAATTGTGAAGGGTTTATATGCCTGTAAGTGGTGCTGGCGCCTACTAACACGGTATTATACTGATCTGGGTTTTTACTGTATTCATGAAACTTTGTATTCAGTCTTTGATTACCCCAGGTAAACGGCATAAAAGAACTCACTATCAGCGTTATCGCAAATACGATTGCTAACAGCAGGGTGAATTTTATGACAAGTTGCTTCATGTTAAAATTGAAAATAAATAAATATCGAATTGGTTGTAATAGCGAACCATGCAAGGAAAACTGTGAATATTACATAAAACGCCCATCTTACAGCCACAGGTTTTCTTACAATCACTTCATCAATATTCATATCATTATTTCTGTACAACTGGTAATCAATGAAAAAAAGTATTACTATAAAAAACAAGGAAATATAAAACTCTACACTGCTGGTTACAGCTCCGTTAGGTGAGCTGTTAAAGATCAAGTTGTATGTTGTATCAGGTGCATTGAAAATGTTTCCAATGATCTGGAATGCATCATGAATGTCTTTTGAACAGAAAAAGATATCTGGAATACATGTGAGATTGAAAACCCAAAACATGAGGAATACATTTGTAACTCCTTGTAAATTCTTACCAAGGCTAAATTGCAAATTAGGTGCATATTTTTCCCTGACTCTTGCAACAACTAAATAAAAGCCATGGATAAGTCCAAACATGATAAATGTCCAGTTTGCTCCGTGCCAAAAGCCCATTACAGCAAGCATGAACCAGGTGTTAAACAAGAGGCGACCGAAGGGTACCCTGTTTCCACCTAGTGGAATATAGAGGTAATCTCTGATCCAGTTAGTCAGAGTTATATGCCAGCGACGCCAAAATTCTGTGATTGATTTTGAAAAGTAAGGTGTTTTAAAGTTGTCAGACAAATTATGCCCCATCATACGGGCACAACCTATAGCGATATCACAATAGCCACCAAAATCGCAATATACCTGGATGGCGAAGAGCCAGGTAGCGAGGATAATTGCAAATCCGCCATGATCATCAGGATTTTGATAAACTGCCCTTACAAAGATTGCAAGCCTGTCGGCTATTACAGCTTTTTTAAATAATCCCCACAAAACTCTTATCAATCCTACCCTGAAATTTTCGTAACTGAAATCATGATTTGCCTTTAACCTTGGTAACATATACCAGCTTCGCTCAATAGGCCCCGCTACTAATTGAGGCCAGTATGATACAAACATGGCAAAGTGCCCAAAATGTTTTTCAACAGGTGCCTTGCCGTTGTAAACGTCAACTGTGTAACTGATAGATTGAAATGTATAAAATGAAATACCTACCGGGAGCAAAAGTTTAAACTCGGGCAAATTATGAAAAATATTGAGCGGCTCAATGATTGAAAATGTAAAAAAGTTGAGGTATTTGAATAAGAACAATTGGCCAAGATTCATGAATATACTCAGGAGCATCCATTTCTTCCTTTTGCTTTTGTCGTTGGTTTTGCTCATTTGTATACCGCATACATAATCCACCGTAGTGGAGAATGCGATAAGAAAAGCATATTCCGCTTTCCAGCACATGTAGAAATAGTAGCTTAAGGTTGTAAGTACAAGCCAACGCCATTTGTAAGGGGTAAAATAGTATAACCCGATAGCTATCGGGAAGAAAATGAGGAAATGTAAAGAGTTAAAAACCATGCTCTGTACCTGAATTCAAAATATATTCAAAAAAAGTGAATTAAGAATTCTCCTTTTTTTGTTCCATCAAAGATTTTTCACCAGCTTTCACTTGTTCTATCAACAATTGTTTTTGTCGGGTTTCTTCCACACTATCTTTAATGTATTTGCGCACCATCAATACAATGGAACAAAGGACGATACCAACAATAAACCCGATGATCATGAAAGCTGTTGTTTGTTCTTTGTCTTTGATGGTCGAATGGTCTGGCGTATCAATTAAGGTCACAAGAGGGGTTTTATTTTTCATGTCGAACTTGGCAAGTTCAAGCTGAGAATATACAGTGGCATACTCAATGTTCAGTAATTCAATATCCCGCAGAAGCCTGCCTTGTGATAACAGCCCGGAAGCTTTAATGGTAAAGGCAGACCTGTCCTGAATAGATGCTAACTGATCTTCCTTTGAGCTCATAGCCTGCCGAATAGAGTCCGCTCTTTCGCTTATCAGCCGAACCGTTGTCACTTCATTAGCTACCTGTGAATTAATGTAAAAGTCTGAGGTGGCGTTTGCAAGATAACTGGCAAATTTGTTAGAAAAATCATAACTGATAGAGGATACTTCGAGTTGGTTCATCCCTACCTCATCATCAAATTCAATAGTAAGATCAGACTCCACTATCTCATCGTATAATATACTTAACACACTGTCTTCATGCCGGGTGAGGGAGTCAAAGTTGCCATGTGTTATACGGAAATCTTTTACTTTTTTCTTTTTCGCCCATCGGGGGTACATTTCAATGTAAAAATTACATAGATAATCTGCTCTTGGGGCTACATTTTTCTTGACAGCCATTGTGTCTTTTACCAGTAATGCCTGTTTTATAAGAGACCTGGATTTGAGTATGCCCTGGAAATAATCATTTGTAAATTCAGAGCCTGTAGAAATACCTATACCAAATGAAGAAGCAAGTGAGGCAAGGGATGAAGTAGATTCACCCTCCACACCTTTTACAGCAAAATCTGTATGAGAGGTATAAAGTTCTTTCTTCCAAACCGCAAAAAACCGCAACAAAATGCCAAGTACAATGGCGGCTATCAAAATAACCCACCATCTTCTAGCAAGATATCTCCTGTATTCTCCCAGCTTGGTAAAAAGATCACCAATATTTATTTCATCATTATAAGGGCGGTCGTATTGCATGCTGTGCTAGGTATTCGGTGTATTTGGTGTTAATTCAATTATCTCTTTGAGTTGTTTACAAGAACAAAGATGGTTGCAAAACTTAGTATGCTTGCGCTAAGAGTTGTTGCAAATACGTTCCAGTCAAATGGTGTTTCTGATGGTGTTGCTTCTTCCTCTTCTTCTTTTTCGTCTATTTTCTGTGGAACTACGATTTCAGAACCCTTTACTTTTACTCTCGGATAAAAATGAATGAAAAGGATATTATGCGTTCGTTTGAGGTAGCCGTTTGGTTGGATAATATAAGTTTCACTACGTTTTGCATCATCGGCAAAATTCTTTCCGTAGTGTTTAATGTAATATCTTGCTGTTCTGCCTTTTTCAAATGGAACCATAACTAATCCTGTTTCAACAGTAGTAGCTACTCCTTCCACTTCAGCACTGCCTTCTCCTGCTCCTGTAACAAAAGGATATTTTATAGCCCCACTCATGCTCACAAGGTCACCCTGTTTGGGCACAACAATAATATCACCTTCTCTTATTACATAGTTAAACTTTGATCCGGGGTTCTTTAATGCTTTCCCTAAAAACAAGAGGGTATTTGAAACATTGTTTCTGGTAATCGTTGCACCATCTGCATAAGCGTACTGGGTTAAACCGCCCGCTCTTTCAACAACATCTGCAATTGTTTCCGTTTTTGATAAAATTGAATAGTTTCCGGGATACAATACTTCACCCTGGATTGTAATATTTCTTTGAATTTCAAACTCGGGAGTTGACCTTACATATATAATATCATAGGGTTGCAGGATAAATTGTTCTGAAGCATCAGGTATTTCAAGGTTTTTTCCTATTTGAATAGATTCAATCACCACCCTTGTAGGTTGAGGGTCTTGAATAGCTTCCCCTAAATTAATAATCCTTGATATTTCAATCTTGTTGTTTGCAGCTTCAATCTTTAAACCTCCTGTATAATATAATACATCTTTGAGTGTCATATTAACAAAGTAGGGAAGCTGACCTGGTGCTTTTATAGCTCCCTGAATAGATACACTAAAAGTTTCCCTAAATTTATCTTTTGAGAACACATCTATTACATCAAATTTTGTAAGCTGAAAATTAAAGGGAGAGGTTGGGTCTGCTACTACTTCACCCAAATTAAAAGGAATGTATACATCGTTTAACTTATCATCTTTACGAATAAGGTATGCCCGTTCAGTATATGCTTCATAAGATAAACCTTTTGCTTTATCAATAACATCACTTATGCGTAATCCTTCAGATAACTGGTAAGTGCCAGGGAAACGAACTGAACCTTGAATGCTCACTACATTTTCAACAACTTCGGGAATCTTTGCAAAAGATACTAAATCACCGTCAAGTAACTGGAAGTTTATTTGGGCTTTCATCATGCTATCAAGGTTAATGTCCATCACTACGTTTTCATTATCCTCATAACGTTTGATAGTTACATTGCGTTTATAAGCAGTTGACTTCAATCCGCCGGCGTAATAAATCAATTCATTCAGGTTCTCACCTTTTACCAATTCATATTTATGAGGGCGGTTTACTTCTCCCTCAATAGTTATAACTCGGCCAATCGGTGAAACGATGATATAATCATTGTTTTCAAGATAAGTATCGTCGGTTGTTCCGGGATTGAGGAGAAACTGGTACACATCAAGTGTTTTAATCACTTTCCCTTCCCTTTTAATCTGAATACTTCTAACACTGCCTATGTCATTCGGGCCCCCTGCTGCCGCCAAGGCATTAAAAGCTGTGTTTACAGATGCTATGTTATAAGAACCCGGGCTGCTTACTTCGCCCACTATGTTTACTTTAATATTTTTTGAATAGGTAAGAGATACATCAAAGTTTCCCCTTGAAGTACTGATGTACGTATTAAATCTTTGACGGAGGAGTTTTTTTGCTGCGCTGTAAGTTAATCCCTGCAGGTAAATCCTTCCTATGCCGTACACATCAATATATCCATCCTCGGTTACAGTAAAATTCTGGTTGTAACTTGCTATATCGCCATAAACTGAGATGCCAAGTTGATCGCCTGGGCCTATAATATAGGAATCGCTGGCTTTTGCATTGGGTACTTTATCATAAATAGTAATATTGCCGTTTCTGAAAAAATCCTGCCCGAATATTTGTCCCGCAGCCTGGTTTGCGTTTTGGCTTGACTGATCTTGTGTTTGATCTTGTTCTTGCTGATCCTGTTCCTGTGTTTCAGTAGTTTGCTGCTCAGTGGTTGTATTTTGTTGAGATTGTTGTTCTGCAGACTGCTGGGATTGTTCAAGTGTAGAGGATGTTTGCTCAATTGCGTTGCCGGTAGTAGTTGTAGTTTCAGACAACCCCAATTCGCCAAGAACGGCGTCAATTTCTTCATCGCTCAAACCCATTGATTGTAAGGTGCTTTCAGAAACAGTTCCGAAGCCCGGAACATCAAAAGTTGATGGCTGGGAACCACTAGTTTGCTGGGTACTACCAGTCTGGGTACTGCCAGTCTGGGTACTGCCAGTTTGGGTACTACCAGTTTGTGTGGTTCCGGTTTGAGTGGTTCCGGTTTGTGTCCCGCCTGTTTGGGCAAATCCACTAAAAACTGAGCAAAGAATCAATAACATCAAGCCCAGAGAAGAAAATCTCTTCATAGGTTTTTTTAAAATTTCGTGCAAAGATAAACTGAATAGTGAACTTTTAATGGTTGTCATTTACAAATTGTGGTTACGGCTATGGTTTTACCCATTGTGAACACAATGTAAAGCAGACGGGGTGTGACATGCTTGCGTTGCAAAAATTTCTGGATTTTTATTCAAGAGGTGCCCTTAGGGTATTGAAAAGCTAATCCTCAACTTATTGGCAGACCCGGGCTTTCAAGTCCCTCAGGGTTGATGAAATAGAGTTTACCCGAACTGTCTTCAGCCATTAGTATCATTCCGTTGCTTTCAATGCCTTTCATTGTACGGGCAGCAAGGTTTGCAAGAACAATAACTTTTTTTCCAATGATCTCTTCGGGGCTAAAATGTTGGGCGATGCCTGAAAGGATGGTTCTTTTTTCAAACCCAAGTTCAACAGTAAGTTTTAACAGTTTATCAGCCTTCTGCACTTTCTCGGCTTTTGTGATAGTGCCGGTTCTGATATCAAGTTTTGAAAAGTCTTCAAATTGAATGGTGGGTTTGATAGAGGGATAAATGGAATTTTGTATTTCTTGTGATTTTGAATTGTTCTGATTTCTCAGATTTCTAACCTCTTCAAGCTGGCTGAGTTTCTTTTCGATCACAGTATCATCAATTTTATCAAATAAGTGAACAGGATCTTTTATTTCTATTCCTACCTGTAATTTATCTTGCGAAAACTCAAAGCCAAGTTTTTTTCCATCCACCTGCAAAACATCAAACATTTTTTTTGCTGTGAAGGGAAGAAATGGTTCACACAGCAATGCGATGTCAACCGTGCTCTCTAAACATAAACGGAGAATGCCCGTTGTTTTATGCGCATCCGTTTTTATTAACTTCCATGGTTCATAATCAGTAAGCAGTTTGTTTCCGAGGCGCACAACATCCATCATTGCTACAAGCACATCTCTGAAACGATAGTTCTCCATTGCAGGAATATATTCCTCTTCAACAATTTTCCGAACATTTTTTTTGTAATCAATGATATATTTTTCCTCTAATAAGGGTTCGTTATGTGCCGGAATTTTTGATTCGCAATATTTTTGAGTGAGCACAAGAACACGGTTCACAAAGTTTCCGAGAATAGCTACCAGTTCATTATTATTTCTGGCCTGGAAATCCCGCCATGTGAATTCACTGTCTTTTGTTTCCGGAAAATTTGAGGCAAGAACATAACGCATCACATCTTCTTTGCCCGGAAATTCTTCTAAATATTCATGCAGCTGAATATTCCAGTTTCTTGATGTACTGATCTTATCGCCTTCAAGATTCATGAATTCATTTGCCGGAACATTGGTTGGTAAAATATAATCACCATGGCTTTTTAAAATGCAGGGAAAGATGATACAATGAAACACAATATTATCCTTGCCAATAAAATGTAAGAGCTTTGTTGCCTTATCCTGCCAGTAAGGTTTCCAATCTTTGCCGTTATCAATTGCCCATTGTTTTGTTGCGCTTATATAACCAATGGGCGCATCCATCCAAACGTATAATACTTTTCCGTCGGCATCAGGTAGCGGTACCTTTACTCCCCAGTCAAGATCTCTTGTAATTGCCCGGGGATGTAACCCTTCGTTCAACCAGCTTGCACATTGCCCCATCACATTTTTTTTCCATTCTTCGCTTCTTCCCTTGCCTTCTATGATCCATTCTTTTAACCATGCCTCAAATTTATTCAGCGGCAGATACCAATGTTTCGTTTTCTTTTTAATTGGCGTTTGATTGCTTAAAGTAGAAATTGGATTAATAAGATCTGTGGGGGATAAGGAAGTTCCGCAGCGTTCACACTGATCGCCATACGCATTTGGGTTTGCACACACAGGGCAGGTTCCTGTAATATATCTGTCAGCGAGAAATTGTTGAAACTGTTCATCAAAATATTGTTCGGTTTCCTTTTCTTCAAATACATTGTTGTTGTACAATTTTAGAAAAAACTCTTGCGATGTTTCATGATGAATGGGTTCTGATGTTCTGTGATATATATCAAAACTGATATCAAAATCAATAAATGTCTTTTTAATAATTGCATGATATTTAT
>JBJXHH010000121.1:0-5939 GCA_046160675.1 Chitinophagales bacterium | reverse complement strand
TGTTTTCACATTTCTTCTGCAATTTGTTTTCGGCTATAAGCCGCTCCTGTTCTGATGTTTTAATGCTTACATTCTTAGACAATATACTATCCTGTGGGCAAAACCCGTTCATTATCGGTATGTCAGTTTCTATTTTTACAATTGGCAAAGTGTAAGCAGAAACGGAGCAATGGCGGAAAACAAAAAAACATCAGGAAGTAAATCAAAAAACAAAAAAGGGAGCCCTATTTCTTTTTTGAAAGATGACCGCACAAAAAAAATCACAGGTATTGTTCTTATGCTGTGCAGCTTCTTCCTGTTCGTTTCATTTACATCTTATCTCCTTACCTGGAAAACCGACCAGGACAAAATCTGGCAAAATCCCTGGGCCCAGGTTTTTAATGGTGATTTTATTGCAGCAAACCATCTTGGCAGGATGGGCGCCGTAGTGAGTCATCAGTTTTTTTACAGTTGGTTCGGTTTGCCGAGTTTTTTTATAGCATGTTGGTTTTTTACTCTCGGAGTAAATACTTTTTTTAACAGGAAAATATTTAACAATGTAAAGATCATCGGGCAAGGGGCGGTTGTTATGATTTGGTTGAGTGTAATGTTCGGCTTCTTTTTCTTCAAACAACCTTTTGCATGGGGAGGTGGTTTTGGCAGAACAACAGCAAATTCTTTAGAAACGGTTTTTGGTAAAGCCGGAGCTATTGCCATCCTCACAGTTTTATTAGTTGGTTATCTTATCATCTTCAGGAAAACAGATTTTAGTTTCCTTTTGAATTTCTTTAAAAGAAAAGAAAAAACACCTGGATTAGAAACAATTCCTCAGGAGGATAAACCCTCAGAGGGAATTAAAACTGAAAGTGTAATTGTGCCGCCTACATATACTTCTCATGAAGATGTAGATCAGCCTCCTGCAATAACCATGGAATTAAAAACTGTTGAACCAGTATTTGAAAAAAACCAGGCTGAAGATGAACCATTCGAATTGGAAATGGACGAGACCGGAGAGAAATTACTTGATACCCAGGGCGATGAACTTGTTCTTGAAGTTGCTGAACCGGTGCAGGAAAAAGTTGACCTTGATGATTTTTATGAAGAGGATGAATCTGTAAATTTTGATCCAACCCTTGATCTGCCCGATTATCAATATCCACCAATTGAGTTGCTTGAAGATTATGCCAGTGAAACAGTTTCTATCAACACGGATGAGCTTGAAAGAAACAAAGATCAGATCATTGCAACACTGAATAATTACAACATCCAGATCTCGAAAATAAAAGCAACGATAGGCCCCACAGTTACATTATATGAAATCATTCCTGCAGCCGGGGTAAGAATTTCAAAGATCAAAAACCTGGAAGATGACATAGCTCTGAGCCTTGCTGCGCTTGGCATACGAATCATAGCGCCAATTCCTGGCAAAGGGACAATAGGCATTGAAGTACCGAATGTGAACAAGGAAACCGTTAGTATGAAAAGCCAGATTGCGTCAGATAAATTTCAGCATGCAAAAATGGATCTGCCAATCTGCCTTGGAAAAACAATCTCCAGTGAAAACTACATCGCTGACCTCACAAGAATGCCTCACCTGCTTATGGCTGGTGCCACCGGGCAAGGAAAATCCGTAGGTATTAATGCAATACTTCTTTCCCTGTTGTTTAAAAAACATCCTTCACAGTTAAAATTTGTGATGGTGGATCCTAAAAAAGTTGAACTGAGTTTGTTCAGCGCAATTGAAAAACATTTTCTTGCAAAACTTCCGGGTGAAGAAGATGCAATAATGACAGACACAAAAAAAGTTGTACATACATTGAATGCATTATGCATTGAGATGGATACAAGATATGAGCTACTGAAGAATGCGCAGGTAAGGAACATTAAAGAGTACAATGCAAAATTCATGAAGCGGAAACTCAACCCTAAAGAAGGTCACCAGTTTTTACCCTACATCGTTTTAGTGATCGATGAGTTCGCTGACCTGATCATGACTGCAGGAAAAGAAATTGAAATGCCCATAGCCAGAATTGCACAGCTAGCCCGGGCAGTGGGGCTGCATTGTGTCATTGCAACACAAAGACCTTCAGTAAACATTATCACAGGAACCATCAAAGCAAATTTCCCTGGCCGTATTGCATTTAAGGTGGCAAGTAAAATAGATTCAAGAACGATTTTAGACGGAAATGGTGCAGACCAGTTAATAGGAAGGGGTGATATGTTATTGGCCATAGGCAGTGATGTAATTCGTTTACAGTGCCCTTTTGTTGATACCCCGGAAGTTGACAGAGTGGTAGATTTTATTTCCGGACAAAAAGGGTACGATGAAGCATTCTTGTTGCCCGAATTTATAGATGAAAATGATCAAAAAGAAAAGGCTGATGCTTTCCTGGAAGGTGAAAGAGACAGCCTTTTTGAAGAAGCTGCAAAAATTATTGTACAACACCAGCAGGGTTCTACTTCACTCATTCAGCGCCGCCTCAAATTGGGTTATAACCGTGCCGGACGACTCATGGATCAGCTGGAAGCTGCAGGAATAGTGGGTCCAAACCTTGGAAGTAAAGCCCGAGACGTATTGTATCATGATATTGTTGAGCTGGAACGGTATTTGCAAACCCTCGCCTGAGTTTTTAACTTTGCAATCCTTTTTTAATTCAGAACAATGAGAAAAATCAGCGCAATACTTTTCTTCCTCACAGCCTCTGCAGTTGCATACAGCCAGTCTGATGCAAATGCAACAAAACTAATAAAAGCGGTAAGCCAGAAATACAATGGTTACAAAACGATGAGTATGGATGTTACACTTTCTGTTGAAAACCGGGAAAGTAAATCCAAAGAAGAACGCAAGGGTAAAGTGCTTGTGAAAGGAAACAAATTCAATGTGAATTTTGAGAACCAGGTTGTTATCTGCGATGCAAAAAACACCTGGGTATATCTGAAAGAGGCAAATGAAGTACAAGTTAATACTTTCGACCCCAAAGATCAATGGCCAACTCCTGACAGGATATTGAAAATAGCAGACAAGGATTTCACCTCCTATATGGGTGAAAAAGTAACTGAAGGCGGAAAAACCTTGCAGATCCTAGAACTTGTTCCAAATGATAAAACCGCTAGCTACAGTAAACTTAAACTCTATATAAATACTTCAGATAATACAATTGTAAGAGGAGTTATGCTTGATAAAAATGCGATGACTTATACTTATACAATCAGCAATTTTAAAGGTAATGGTGAAATTGCGGATTCAAATTTTACTTTTGATAAAAGCAAATACCCTGGGGTAGAAATAGTTGATTTAAGGGAGTGATAAAAATTATATTAGTAAAGAGGCTGTTTAAATTAAACAGCCTCTTTTTTTTAACTTGTACTGTTGACAGTACCTGAACTATTGAATTACAATTTTCTCTGTAGTTATTGCATCAGCATTCCGTACTTCTAGCATGTAAACGCCTTTTGCAAGATCTGAAAGGTTTACTGTTTCAGAAATTGTATTTACATCATTGTATTGGTTTGACTCAAATACAACATCTCCCATCATGTTTCTCACAACATATTGAATATCGGAGAAACCATCAGTCTTATATTGTAATGTGAAGATACCAAAGTTAGGGTTCGGGAAAATCTTTATTGCGTCTGATGTTCCTTCTTCCGGTATCTCAGCTTCTTTTACACCCCCAAGTGTGCAATCATCCACCTCGGCCCTGAATTCACAATTCACCGTAGCCTGAAAACCAACATTCAATTGCACATGCGTTTCGCCCTGGTATAAAATATCATTAGTACTTGATCCTGAAATTGTAGCAGTTGATGTTACCGAACCTCCGCTGATGTAACCCTTTACACCGGATTGTGCACCCGATAAAGTAAGCGATGCGGGGCAGTTTACTGTAAAGAAATGATAGTATGA
The DNA here is from genome assembly GCA_046160675.1 of Chitinophagales bacterium. Lineage (GTDB taxonomy): Bacteria > Bacteroidota > Bacteroidia > Chitinophagales > BACL12 > JACMJP01. The sequence goes on along the minus strand of JBJXHH010000121.1, from coordinate 2,053 downwards.
TTTTCCATCATGTGTTACTTTTATTTTATAGGCGCCTGTTGCATAACCAAATGTGCTTTCAGAGAAATAGATAGTTTCCGCTTCATAATCCGTGAGAGCTATATGTGAGAAACTCTCCATTAATGTCCCCGAGCTGTTTATTATTTCAACATAAAGATCATCGCCAATTAAGTAGTCACGAAGGCTTACACCAATATATACAGTTGTAACAGAGCTGAAATGATTACTCGTATTTATCGCTTCGTTTTCTCCTGCTTCATATTCACTGCACGATTTGAAAACAGGTATAGCATCATGTGTTGAAACTCTGATCACTTGCGGTTCATAGTAAGGTACCTGATCTATCCATTGACTTTCTGTTACGTCATCATTGCATCCTTCAGAATCATACCAGGGTTCTATGTAAGTAGAAGATTCCGTTGGGCGAACTTCAAAATGCAAATGCGGTGCAGTTGAGTTCCCTGAGCTTCCAATTTTTCCAAGAAACTGGCCTGCTACAACCTGGTCTCCATCCTCAAGATCTGCAACTGTTCCATTCTTGATGTGAGCATAAACTGTAATACTGTAATCAGAATGACGCAAGGCCACAAAGTTTCCGTAGTAACCACCATTGAAGGGTTCAGATACAAATGAATGCGGTGATGCGCAGTTACGATCGAAAGTGTTAGCATCAAAAATATGAATTACTTCACCATCAGCAGCGGCAATTACATCTACACTTTCATCATCCATCATTTGCCAAGGGAATGGGAAAGGAACAATGTCTGCCCCGTTATGCTGGTCATAATTTTTTGCGGCACTACCGGTAAAACAAAGCCAATCCAACCTGTCGCCCTCATCATGGTCAAGATCTGCGAAATTTGAAACATACCAATAAGAATACACCCCGCTGTTTTCTCTGTAATCATCAGCCATTCGCAATGGCCATGCTAAAGGCACAACAGAGCCTCCGCCGGTTTTAGCGCCTGACTTCGGTTGTATTTTCCCTTCCGCTTCAAGTTTTTGTATTTTATAATCCAGAAGTGGTTTCATAAATTCCTGGTATTCTTCTTCGGTTACACATTGTAGATCTTTATTACCATCATCAACTATGTGAACCTCCTGGGAGAATGCAGAGAACGAACCGGCTAATAAAACCATGCTGAGCATGTGTTTTATTTTATTTTTATTTCGTTTCATTTTCTTTGATTTAAGATTGAGAAAGAATTAGTTTTTCAACGATTGTATTTCTGCTTTTAAAACTTCGTTCTGCTTCTGTAGTTCTATCATGTACAAAGTAAGTTCCTCTATTTTCTCCATCATGATCTTTTGCATTTCGCCAACCTGTAATCCATTAGTTTCAACTTCTTCTGCTGTAGGCACACCGGGAAGGTGGTTGTTTTCAACTATGAATTGTTCTACTTCCTGCAATGACTTTAATTGATAATCATCCCCGAAAACATAATCAGGCCAAGGGCTGAGTTGAACCAGCAATTCTTCGCAAACTACTTTTCCGTCTACACTAAGTTTATATCCTGATTTTGGAATAACAGATGTAGTTCCCATTACGATGTCCCCGTTATCGTTGATGTACATTCTTGTTGTGCTGTTTGTACGCAGAATAAGTTTCCCATCATCATTTGCAGAATTAAGCGCTATTTGAAAATCTTCGCCTGTTGCTCTTACGAATCCAACATCTTCACCATCGTGTTGCATTTGAATGAATGGATCTGTTCCCATAATGGTTACTGTTTGATCAGTACCACTTACGGCTAATGGAGAATAAACTATTGCTCCTGAAACATTTATATTAAGCCTGTCTTGAACGTACCCAGAACCATAAACACTTAAGTCGGCACTCAGGGAAGTTGGATCGCCCCCTATACCAACTCTACCATTATCGTCCACTATAAAATCCGTTAAATAATCTGAACCTACTATTCTGAGAGCATCATCAGCATCATTTCCTTTTACACCCAATAATGCTGATGGGCTGCTCCAGTTAAATCCTGTTTTGCCTCCGTCATCAGGAACAATCAAAGCATAATTATTTGTTGCACCGCTTGCTTTTGCA
>JBJXHH010000120.1:0-16218 GCA_046160675.1 Chitinophagales bacterium | reverse complement strand
CCTGGCTGCGGTTGCTTTCAGCAAACGGGAGGTTCCGTTTTTCAAAAGCATGTTTCAGTTTTAAAAAAATATCTTCATGAAATACTAGTTCTGATTGAAAGAATTCACATAAAGTATTTTTAGTGATGTCATCTTTTGTGGGACCCAGTCCGCCGGTGATAAAAATAATATCAGCAGACCCAACATATCTTTTTAGAGTGCTGAGAATATGTTCATGATCATCAGCTATTGAGAGAACTTCATGAATAGAAATGCCAAGCGGCTGAATTTGCGTTGCTATCCAGCTTGCATTTGTGTTGATAGTAGTTCCGTTCAAAATTTCATCGCCGATGGAAATGATTATTGCCTGCATACATTTTAGTTGCACAAAATTACATCGTCATCAAGCAATTTTTTTTTCTGAAAATGCCTGTTTATTGACTTGTAATATCCATTTTTGCAACTTCACTTTCCAATTCCAACTTATGCGAAAAATTCTATTTATTCTATTTATCAGTGCCTTTACCATTCAATCAACCTGCGACCCACAGATAATGGAAGATGTTTTGAACACTGTAACAGGTACTACTATTACTGAGGCTGAAGCCGCTAACGGCCTGAAAGAAGCCCTGGTGCAGGGCGCTACAAACGGCTCTGATGTTTTAAGCCTTGTGAACGGATACCTTGGTAATCCGCAGGTAAAAATTCCTTTCCCCCCTGAGGCACAAAAGATTGAGAGCACCCTGAGAGATCTTGGGTTAAATAAAATGTGTGATGATGTGATCAACTCTCTTAATCGTGCAGCTGAGGATGCTGCTGTAGAGGCAAAAGCCATCCTTATTAATTCCATCCGGCAAATGACAGTGGCTGATGCCATGAATATTTTATTCGGGGCGAACGACGCCGCCACTGAATATTTAAAGAAAACTACCACTAATGCACTCACAGCAAAGTTCCAGCCTGTAATAGATAAATCATTAGCGGAAGTGAATGCAACAAAATACTGGAGTGATGCAGTGAACTATTACAATGCCATCCCTTTAGTACAGGATCTAAACCCTGACTTGTCAGGTTATGTTACCGGCAAAGCGCTTGACGGCTTGTTTTATATGATAGAACAGGAGGAACTCAAGATCCGGGAAAACCCTGGTGAAAGGGTAGCGGAAATCGTAAAAAAAGTGTTTGGATATTATGATGCAAACAAGTAATTTCATCCCCGCATCTTTTATGAAATCTCACATACGGCGGACATTTGTTGATAAAAAGTTAATATTCACATTTAGAGAGTGTTAAAATAGCTTTGTCACAAGTAAGAACCTTAAAAAGTGTTATTATTGCGTCAAATTTCATTAAAACTTCAATTATTATAAACATTAAAACCAAGTGTATGAGAAAACTAGCCGCATTATTGTTAATTGCGCCGCTATGTTGGGTAAGCCTTGCTTTCGGGCAGGGTATGACCATTACGGGAACCGTTACTTCAGCAATAGATAATGAAGTACTTCCCGGCGCTACCGTTGTTGTGAAAGGAACAACAATAGGTACCGTTACTGACATAGATGGTAAGTATGTTTTGAGTGTTCCGGAAGGAAGCCAAACATTAGATTTCAGTTTTATTGGGTACAAAACAAAATCAGAATCCATTGGTGGCAGGTCTGTCATTAACGTAGGTCTGGATGAAGATGTACTCGGGCTGGATGAGGTAGTGGTAACTGCTATCGGAATTCAAAAAGAAAAGAAAGCCCTCAACTATTCAACGCAGGAAGTAGAAGCTGAGTTGATTACCTCGGGCAAGAACAGTAACGTAGTAAACAACCTGAACGGAAAAATTGCAGGGTTGGACGTTATCAGTTCAACAGGAAGCCCGGGCGGAGCATCGTACATGGTGATCAGGGGTAACCGTTCTATTACAGGGAATAACCAGCCTTTGATTGTAGTTGACGGTATTCCGTTTGACAACAGCCAATACAATTCCGGAAACCTTAATGATGGTTTCGGAAATGGTAACAGCCAGAATAACAACCTTCTTGACGGTGTTTCTTATTCCAATAGGGCAATTGATATTAATCCTGACGATATCGCTTCTATAAACGTATTAAAAGGCGCTGCGGCCTCGGCACTTTATGGAACTAAGGCAGCAAATGGCGTTATCATTATCACTACAAAAAAAGGAAATCAGACACCTGGCAAACCAATGAATGTAACTTTCAGTTCTTCCATTACATTTGACCAGATTACTCAAACTCCCGGCTTGCAGGAACAATACACTCAGGGTAGTGGCGGATTTTATTCTCCACCATCATCAGGTGGTAGCGGATCATGGGGAGCGAATATTGATACTGTATACTGGGATCCTAGTATTAATACAGATGATCCTGACGGGGATGATTATGTTGACAGAGATGATTGGGATCAAAACGGTGCTATTGCTACAGGTTCAAACCCTGAAGCTGATTGGGTGCCATTTGTTCCTTATGATAATGTTGGTACTTTCTTCCAGACAGGTAAAACATTTGAAAACTCTATTGCCCTTTCAGGAGGATCAGCTACAGATAATTATTATTTTTCTTTAGGAAATTTATCACAAGAAGGTATAGTTCCGCTTTCTGATTTTAAACGGACAAGTGTTCGAATTTCAGGAGCTACTTCATTGGGCAATAAATGGAAAACCTCTGGCGGTATCAATTATATAAGGTCAGGCGGAACCCGCACACAGCAAGGGTCAAACCTCTCTGGCCTTATGCTTGGTTTGCTCAGAACACCTATCACTTTTGACAATTCAAACGGTTCTGATGATCCTGAGGATGAATCTGCTTACAAATATCCTGACGGAACCCAGAGGAATTATCGTGGTGGCGGTGGTTATGACAACCCTTACTGGACAATCAACGAAAATCCGTTTACTGATGACGTAAACAGGATGTTCGGAAATGCAGAAGTGCAATACGATCCTGCTTCATGGGTGAATATTACCTACAGGGCTGGTGCTGACTTTTATTCTGATCGCAGAAAATATGTGTTTGCCATTAACTCCAGGGCTAACCCTGCGGGGCAAATAAACGACGATCAAATATTTAGCAGAGCTGTTAGCTCCGACCTGCTTGTTACGTTTAAAAAAGATTTTTCTGATAAACTCGGTGGAAGCTTGCTGATAGGTAATAATATTACTTCCAGCTATTTCCAGCAAACCCATGCTCAGGGTGATGAACTTGTTATTCCAGACTACTATAACATGCAGAATGCAGTAGGTGTATTATTCCAGGAATATCACAGCATAGAAAGAACGCTCGGATACTTTGGAGATGCACAACTGAGTTATGATGAAACTATTTATCTCGGCCTTACAGGCAGGTATGATAAATCTTCAAACTTCTTTAATGGTGAAGAAGGTGTATTCTATCCTTCAGTAAACGTTGGTTTAGTAATAACAGAAATACTGGGTATTGCTGACAATGAAATTCTTCCGTATGCGAAAATACGGGGATCATATTCAGAAGTGGGTATTCAACCCGGCCCTTATCTTTCTGAAAGTACTTATACATCAGGTAATTATGCCGACGGTTGGATCAACGGTGTTTCATTCCCTTATCTTGGTTTAGCCGGCTTCCAGTCTGGTGACCTTTTGGGAAATCCGGATATTCGTCCTGAAACAACAAAGTCCATCGAATTTGGTGCTGATGTTCGTTTTGCTAACAACAGGATAGGAGTTGATTTTACCTACTACGATGCAACATCAGTTGATCAAATCATAGCAGTTCCTATTTCATCCGGTTCAGGGTACCTGCAACAAGTATTGAATGCAGCAGAGGTTGAAAATACAGGTATTGAACTTGCATTGAATGGAACTCCAGTGAAAAACAAAAACTTCAGCTGGGACATTTTGTTAAATTTCAGCAAGAACAACAGTGTAGTAAATTCATTAGCTGAAGGAATCGACATCATAACACTGAGTGGTTTTGAGGGTTCATTGATTGCAATGTTACCCGGAGAAGCTTATGGTGTTATTTATGGAACCCAATGGGTGCATGATGACGCTGGTAATGTATTGCTTGCTGATTCAACAGCAGTAATTGATGCATTTAACGGAGGCTCAAACTCAGGATATGTTTATATTGTTGACCTTGATGGTGACGGTGAACTTGACCCTGAAGATATAGACGCAAGTGTTGGTTACCCAATGTTTGATGTTGAGCAAGGAGTTTTGGGCGATCCAAATCCTGACTATGTTGCCAGTTTAATCAATACTTTCAAATACAAAGGATTATCATTCAGCTTCCAGTTTGATCAGCGTAAAGGCGGAGATATGTGGAACGGAACAACAGGTGCCTTAGATTTCTTTGGCAGAAGCGAATATTCCGGCGAAAACAGAGATCAACTTGTTGACTTTGAAGGAACTTACGGACACCTGAATGAAGACCTTTCAGTTACTACAACTGGAGATGGCTCTGCTAACCAATTCCTGTTTGACCAGTCTTGGGCTCAGGGTGGTTTCGGTAGCGGTTTTACCGGACCAACAGAACTGTACATTCAAGATGCCTCTTACATCAGGCTGAGAGAAGTTAACATATCTTATACCTTTGGTTCTGAAACATTCAAGAACTCTCCGGTATCAGCTTTAACTCTTGGCGCTTCAGCCCGAAATCTATGGATAGGTACAGATTACACTGGTGTTGATCCTGAAACAAGCCTCGTTGGTGCTCAGTCATCACAAGGTTTGGATTATTTTAACAACCCGGGTACAAAGAGCTACGGAGTAAACTTGAAAGTAACATTCTAATTGTTTTCTGACTATAAAAATTAAGAAAATGAAAAATTATAAAAACATAAAATTCATAGCAGCAATGCTCATTGTAATATCAATGGCAAGTTGCGAAAAAGGGTTTCTAGAGGGTTTTGGTTCTGACCCTAATAACCCTGTGGATGTGAGCCCTGATCTTGTGCTTTCTACCGCACAGGTAGCTACAGGATATGTGTACGGCAGCGATTATGCGAGGTACAGCGATATGTGGGTGCAACACCAGGCAGGAACAGACCGACAGTTCAGTTCAATTGGCCAATATATTATAACTGAAGCTGATGTTGATAATATCTGGCGCTTTAATGCTTACGGTGGAGGTATGATTGATCTTTACAACCTCATTCAAGAGGAATCAGCTAATGGCAATTATGCATACGTAGGTATAGCAAAGATTCTTATGGCAGCTAACCTTGGTTTATTAACTGACTGTTTTGGAGATATTCCTTACAGTGATGCTTTCCAGGGTGCTGATAATACTTCTCCTGTTTATGATTCTCAGGAGAGTATTTATAACTCAATTCTTTCACTTCTTGCCGAATCGCATGGTGACCTTGACTCAGATAGTCCTGTTTCACCCGGCGATGATGACATTATGTATGAAGGTGATTTGAGCTTATGGCATGGAGCTGCAGGTGCTTTAGAAGCCAGGTATTTGTTGCATAAAGCCAATAAAACAGGTGACTATGCTGCGGTACTTGCCGCATTGGATGCCGGCGCTATTGAAGATAATGGAGGAGACCTTCAGTTACCTTTTGGCGATCTTGTTACAGAACAAAACCTTTGGTTCCAGTTTTATGAACAAAGATCAGGGTATCTGAGCATGGGCAAATTCTTTATTGACATGTTAAATGATATGGGTGACCCAAGATTACCTTCATACGCAACATTGAATGCTGGCGGTATATATAACGGGGCTAACCCTGGTGATGCGTTCACTACCGAGTTTTCACTCATTGGACCATTCTATGGCTCTGCCAATTCACCCATCCCTGTTATTACTTATGTTGAGCAAAAGTTTATTGAAGCTGAAGCTGCTTTAGCTACAGGGGATAATACCCGTGCCGCAACAGCACATAATGCTGCCGTTGCTGCATCGCTTGATAAAATTGGAGTTGTTGATGTGGCGTACATCGCTTCATACGGAAGTGAAACAGCCGGGTCAATTACCCTCGAAAAGATTATGACGCAGAAATATATTGCAATGTTTACACAACTGGAGTCTTGGACTGATTACCGGAGAACAGGTTTACCTGCTATTGTTCCTGCCGCTGGAACAGTTCCGGCAAGGTTTCCATACCCTTCATCAGAAAGGTTATATAACGGAGCAAATGTTCCCTCTGGCATATCAATAAGCACTTTGCTGTGGTGGGATAATTAAAAACAATTTTTATTTGATAAAAGGGTTGATAGAAATATCAGCCCTTTTTCATTTCAGTTTATAAAACTGGTACTTATTAGGAACTGAATTATACATGACCAATTCATTGTTGAGTTGAAAATCAAGAACGATAGAAGTTGACACCTCGATTGATTCCCCTTTATTAAAAGCTTTTAGTTTTCCGTAGTTATCTGTGTAGGCTACAACATTTTTATCTGTTTTTATTTTACCCGGGGTGTAAGATTCAACTATAACATCAATGCCGTCATAAAATATATGAAAGAAATCATTATCATCAATCCACCACACAATGTTATCCGTCACCTCATACATTTTAGGAATTGAAGAATGATATTCCCTGCTTTCTCCTTTATAAAAAATATGAAAGGCATCCTCTGAATCAATGTAAGCAACCAGATCATCACCTGTTTTAAACAAAGGTGTAAGATTGGTTTCTGAAACAACAAGTTGGGCGTCACAATAAAAATCATCTTCAATTGTAAAAACATTTTGCCCTGAAGCGCAAAAAAGTTCTGTGTAATTTCCCGTTTCAAATACATCGCCCTGCCAGAATATTTTCAGGTATTTATAATTATCAATATAGGCAACTGTATTTGCACCGCAGGCAAAGGAGTAGGGAGGTAAAGTTTCAAGTACCTGAGATTCTCCCCATAAAAAAACCTTAAGTTGATTATTAGCGTCAGCATACGCAATAACATTGTCCCCCGCCATACAATGCTTCACCGGTTGGGCCTCTAACTGAACGAATGCATCCTTCCAATAAGCATAAAAATAAGCAGCGTAATCATGCATGCAGGCAATACTGTCAGAAAATGCAAAGGGATGGTTTTGAATAAACCCAAGTTGTTCTTTTTTTACACCATTGAATAAGGAAAAACTATAACCCACCCCGTAATACAGGTAATGATCTGTGTTTAAATAAAACTTTGGGTTAGCAATGCTGAGCTCTAAAAGTTTGTGATTTTTGTAATACTTTAAATCGCCGGTATTGCTGATGTAAGCAAGGCTGTTTGAAGCATATTGTACATTTTGAATTTGCTGATGCTCCAGTTGCACACTCCTGTCAGTATCATACACATAAAAGTCACCATGAAAATCAGTATACCCTAACATGCTTTGAGAAGAAACAGCGGAGGCCTGCATAAGTAGTAAAAGAAAAGCAATAGACGAAAGTTTGGTTACTTTTGGCATGGTTTTCAAACGTAAATATTTCTGAAAATTTTATTGGTATGAGAAAAAAAATCTTTATTGATAACACAAAATTACATTCCATTAAACATATTGTAGCCGCTGCTTTGTGTTGGATGGCATCAACAACAGCCATGGCGCAGGCAGATGTAACCAAACTGCCACCTCTTGATGAACTTGGTACTGGTACTTATGAAGGATACACCGGTGGTTTGTATCCGAACGGAAGTAATCAGATGCCTCCTGGTTTTTACAATGACGCCATAAAGTTTGCTCAATCCATTCAACCATTAAATACTTCCGGGAAACCCGATGCAAACGGAAAAGTAGGTTTGGTGACTATTGGAGCATCTACAGTGGCTATGTTCAGTGACGGTATTGAAAAATTCATTTATGATGTGCCTGGTTTGAAACAAGAAATTGTATTTGTAAATGGCGGAATTGGAGGTCAGGATCTAAACAAAATTTATGACCAGCAGGGAAAGTATTGGATAACTGTGGAGAGCAGGGTAGCAGCTGCTGGGTTAAGTAATGCCCAGGTACAAATAGTTTGGTTGCAAGAAGATGATCTTAAATACCAGTCAGCGGCATTTCCTGACAGGGCAGATTTTTTAGCTGATGCATTTACTTACGTTGTTCAAAAGTTGAAAATAAGATACCCTAACCTGAAGTTTGTTTATCTCACCGCAAGACATACTACTCTTTGGATGCCTGCAGATGCAAAAGCAAAACATAAAGAGCCCCGTGCATATCTGAATGGCTGGGCTACCAAGTTTTTAATAGAAAGACAAATAAATGGAGATGCGGAATTAAGCTATAAAGGAGATGATGCAAAAGCACCGATTCTTTTATGGGGACCGTATTTCTGGACGCAGGGAGATAAACCGAGAAGCGATGGGTACACTTTCAGTGCTGACCTGTTAAGTAATGACGGGGTGCATCCAAACGAACTTGGAAAAATAAAAGTAGCAAACGATTTAATAAACTTCTGGAAGACAGACGCAGTTTCTCAGCTTTGGTTTCTTGAAAATCCGGAGGCCACTATTCCGGTTACAACTACAGCTTCAAATAATACTGAAACTAAAAACCCTGTTAATTACATGCGTTTGTATATTCTTCAACAAGAAGTGGAAAGAATAGACCGTGCATTACTCACTGAGAAGTTGCGTATCATTATTTTGAAGGATTCCAGTATTCTTTCAAGTGAAGAATATTTTGTGAATGACTCTATAAATATCAGGAATATTGAACCGGGCGTTTATAAATACCTGATAAAAGATGAAGCAAATTTTATTATTGCTTCTAAGTTTATAGTAACTGATCAATTGGATGTTAAAAAAGAGAGTAACGCCTTATCTCCCGGCACAAATACAGGAATAGATTCTACTAAGGGAAAAAACCTGGTGGGGTTAGATGAACCTGCCTGGTTCATTAATGGAGAAAATAAACTTCCAAAACTCATCAAGTTGCTTGGCGGTGATAGAATAGCAAAAGCTGTTTTTACCAAACCCGACGGCACAGTAGTTCTGGAGGTGGAGGATGCTTTGCATAAGCATACTGTTGTCAACGACAAGCTTGAGCCCGGTCAGTATGTTTTGAAGTTTTATGATGAAAGCGGTGCCCTAATTGATATAGAACGAGCTATACCTGAATTTATCAGGATAAAATAAAGGTTTATACACATAAAAAGAGCCGGTTTTCTGAACCGGCTCTTTTTATTTTCTGTCCGTTGCTAAGGGTTCACTTGATTAGTGCCCTACTTAAAAAAATCTTCCCAAAAGTTTGGAAAATTGAAGATTGTTAGGGTATTTTGAAACCTGATAGTTCTTCAATTATTCACCAGCCTTTGTATCCACCGGAAACGGTGGCGGGCATAAACTTTACTACTATGGTAATTACTTTCGAAGAGTTACGCCACATCAAGGATACTTTGCCCCACGGCAGTATGGAGCGCATAGCCCATGAGCTGAACCTTGAGGTGGACACAGTGAGAAACTACTTTGGGGCAGAACATTTTGAAAATCCGGGCAAAATAGCGGATGTACATTTTGAAAAGGGCATAGGTGGTGGGGTCGTCCGGTTGGATGACACTGCTATTCTAGATTGTGCCATGAAGATATTACAGGAACAACACAGTAGCGTAGGCTTATCCTGATTCTTTTCATACTTGAATCGAAACCCTTTCCTAATACAGCCGGAAAGGGTTTTCGTTTTTATGATTTATCAATACTTTACATTTACCAACCAGGAGGAGGCAGAAAAATTATGTTAGAGAAACCCGAAACAGGCAGTGTAGAGTTACTAAAGGAAATCATTACCTCACAAGTGTAACCGATCCCTGCTTTTTAGCAATGTAACCGAACTCATTATACCGGACAATGTATACATACGTTTCCATCGGCATTGCTTCATCGTTGAATGTTCCATCCCAGCCTGTTGTGATATCATTTGTGGTAAACATCAGTTCACCCCATCGATTATACACTTCAAAAGAAATAAGTTCAACATTTAGATAATATACCGGGGAAAGAAAATCATTGATGCCATCTCCATTAGGGGTGAAGGCATTAGGTATATAGATATAAGTACATAACTGAACAACAACACTATCTTTTACTTTACCGCAGATATTAGTACATTCAACCCAATATGTACCGGGAACAGTTACTGAAATGCTTTGCGTTGTTTCACCTGTTGACCAATAGTAAGAACATTCCTGCTCCTGGGCAGTAAGTATAGCTTCGGTAAAACCTTCGCCTTCACATAACACCAGGTTGGGTCCGAGATCAGGTTTAAACAAAACAGTGCCGGCTTCAATTTCAATTTCATCGAACCAATTACCGCAAATGTTTTCAGCGGTTACAGAATATACTCCGGGTTCAATAACAGTAATTGATGCACTCGTTTCTCCTGTACTCCACTCATAAGTTTCAAATTCATTTTCAGCATTCAAAACCATTTCCCAGGTTTCATTTGTACAAATTAAAGTATCATTTCCAAGAAAAATAGCTATTTCAGATGGATCAAGGGCATCAACAAAAAATGAATCTGTTTGAATATTACAAATGTTTGCCGCATCAACAACGTATAACCCACCTTCTGTTACTGTAATAGTATCATTAAACTCACCAGTAGTCCAGTCATAAGTTGTGTAACCGGGTTCTCCTATAAGAAGGATTGGAAATTCAGTAGTACATAACTCTATTTCAGTAAAAGAAGAAGTATTTACCGATGGTGATACATAAACATTAAATGTGTATTCAAGTATCTCACATTCCAGGTCTATGACTACGGTATATACACCTTCTTCATCTACATTGATACTTTGTGTGGTTTCTCCGGTACTCCATAAATAATCTACTGCTCCATAAGGCGCAGTAAGATCTACGTCTTCTCCCTCGCAGAGGATAACATCTCCCGGTTCAGTCGGGTCACTCACTGGGCCGGTATATTCAGTTACAATTACATCGTCAATAAAAATATACCCGCTCAATATTTCACCACTCGGATCAACATCATACATTATAACATAATCAGTTTCATCATCATTCTTAAAATTACCTATGGTAATATATTCCTCCCCACCAACAGCAGTATATAAGCCTGAGATGTTATACCATGTTGCTGAATCGTTCAGGTAATTTCCTTCAATGTTTTCAATTTGGGGAGTTTCTTCTATCACATAATCGAAACCGGTTACATCAGGTATAAAATCAGAAATAAATGCGCCTACTTCATCGGTTGCTACTATAAAATCATAACCTGTTCCAGAAAAAAAAGAAGTTGTTACCCAGAATTCAACATAATATGTAACATCAGCTTCAAGCGGTTCTGTAAATTGCGCAGTAACATATTCCCTGTAACCAAAGCCATCTTCATATGTAAAAACCCCTACCATTCCCTCACAGAAGTGAGAGGGGCTGTAGCCCCACCAATAAGTGTCAGGCATATTTACCGTTGATGCATCTGAAGCGCAGGAATGAAAATAGTCGGACGACCCGAAGGTGGGGGCGAACCAATCCGTTACATTTCCGGAAGACACACCGCTGTATGAAGTTGGGCAGCTACTATAATCTTCAAAACCAGGGTTAGGTACAAGGTTAGTTTGTGAATGCAAAGGGAAAATGATGATGAAGAAAATTGAGAAAAGGAGTGGATGTTTAGGCATAATTTTCATTTTAGGTTGTTATCCTTCCAAAACACCATGAAAATTACATTTATATTTTATTGAAATGAAATAAGCCTATGTCTTTTTTATGTCAGAAAGGGAGATAACCGTAGTAAAAACCACACATACTAACTAATAAACAGATGAAACGTACATGACATCATTTTCAGGTGTTACAATCCGTATAGTCATGGTTTTTGTGCTGGTAGCAATACTTACTTGTGATTGAGGTGGGTTGGATTCAAGGCAGGCATAACACAATAACGTTGCAGTTATGCATGTTTGTTCATTCAGTTTTGTAACGAATGCAGACAGGTTTTCAAAATGCCCCAAGAAACTGCTAGGTGCATCCCCATCGGGCGGGTAATTCTCCAATTCTGAATTAATGATTGTTGTTATTGCATCTATATCCCCATCATTTACAGTAGTGCATAAATCTTTCAAATCCACGGGAGTTTCAGTCTCATTACATGCAAAAAATAAAATCAAAAACAAAAAAACAGGGAGATTTTTTAACATAAGAATATTTTCTATCTAAACGGATAAAAGATAGTGATAGTTTGGTTTTTATTCCCGGGTTTAAATTGAACTTATCGTGTAAGCACAATGAATGCATGTATAACACCCGGAACCCAACCTATGATTGTGAACAGGAGATTCCAGAGAGTGGGTGTATCCCAATCTGTATATATACCAACAGCAAGCGGCGGAATAATTATAGCTAGTACATACAATACTGGCATAGGTACATCAGCACCAATTTCCTGTGCATGTTTTGCCTCAGCCATGCAGATTTCAACGAGGCGTTTTCTTTCACTAAAAGTGAGCTTGTCAATTTCTGCCTTTAGAACTTCCTTATCAAGAGAATCCATGCCGGCGGCAAATTCTAATACAGACTCAGCTGAAGCAGTCTTTACGCTGGTTGAATTATTGGAGAATGATTGTAGGCTGAAGGCTATTAGCAAAAAGATCATCAAGTTTTTCATAAAAAAAGTTTAGTCAGGTTAAAATTAACTCATAATACCCAACTTCAATTCATTTATGAATAGGTGAGCAGCAGATAAGCAACACTATTTTTAAGCTTCTGCCAGCTCTTCTTTATGCGCATTCATCAGTTGCTGTTGAATTTCAAACGGCACAGGAGCATACTCAGCAAATTTTCTTGTGAACTTGCCCCTTCCCTGAGTGAGTGAACGCAGGGTAGAAGAGTATCCATGCAGCTCAGCAAGCGGAACACGGGCAATAATTTTCTGGTAATGCCCTTCACTGTCCATGCCCATTACGATACCCCTTCTCGTTTGCAGGTCACCGATTACTTCGCCCATATAATCACCCGGAACCATTATTTCCAGGTCATAGATAGGTTCCAGTATCTTAGGATCTGCATCTTTAAATGCATTTCGGAAAGCCATCATTCCTGCTAGTTTAAAAGCCATGTCATTACTGTCAACAGGATGCATTTTTCCATCATACACACTCACCCTCACATCCCTCACATAACTTCCAGTAAGGGGGCCGTTTGTCATTTTTTCATTTACTCCTTTTAAAATAGAGGGAAGGAATCTTGTATCAATGCTTCCGCCAACTATGCAGTTATAGAACACTAATTTTCCGCCCCATTTCAAATCAAATTCTTCTCTTCCTCTAACCGTCACATCTTTCGGATCAGGCATCCCCTCATGCCAGGGTTCTACTATCATGTGTACTTCAGCGAATTGCCCGGCGCCCCCGCTTTGTTTCTTATGCCTGTAGTCACTCTTTACACTTTTCTGAATGGTTTCCCTGTAAGGAATCTTGGTTCTTATCCAGTCGATCTTGATGTTGTATAAATGTTCTATTTTCCATTTTACAACAGCAAGATGCAATTCGCCTTGCGCATTTACAATAGTTTGTTTCAGTTCCTGGTTATGATCAATGGAAATAGTCGGGTCTTCTTCTGCAATGTGATGTAATGCAAGCCCCATTTTTTCTTCGTCAGATTTATTTTTTACCTCTACAGCGCTTTGCACTTTTGGTTCAGGGAATATTATCTTCCTTACTTCTATGTCCTGGCCTTTTGCTGCAAGGGTATTATTGGTATGTGTTTTTTTCAATTTTACAGTTGCCGCAATATCACCTGCAACTACTTCTGTTACATTTTCCCTTTTCTTTCCCTGCAATACAAAAAGCTGTGATATTCTTTCAGAAGAATTTGTGGCCGTGTTTATAAGATCGTCTCCTGATTTTATTTTACCACTGCACACTTTAAAATAACTCATATCACCAAGGTGCGGTTCACTCACTGTCTTAAAAATGAAAGCTACTGTTGGGTTGCTTGGATTACAAGGTATATCAACTCCAGTTGAAGTTTTTTCAGGGTTCATATGTGCAGCGCTGGGGCAACAATAATCAATAAAACCCATGAGCCTTCCGCTGCCCATGTTGTGTTTGGCACTCATGCAGAACACAGGAAATAATTCATGATTACGGATGGAAATGAGTAACCCTTTTTGCATATCGCTTTCTTCCAAAGTGCCTTTATCAAAAAATTTTTCCATCAGCCCTTCATCATTTTCAGCAATAGTTTCAACTAACTCATTATGCAGGCGCATGGCTTTTTCCATTTCTTCCGCAGGAATATCTTTTTTTACCGGTTTGCCGCCATCATTGCCAAACACATACATCTTCATGGTAAGAATATCAATAATGGAGTTAAAGCCCAGTCCCTGGTTATAAGGATATTGCACGACGGTAACTTTTCTTCCGAACCGTTCTTTAGCCTGTTCAACAGTATTTTCAAAATCAGATTTTTCCTGGTCGCAATGATTCACAACAAACAGCATAGGTTTTTTCAAATGATCAGCATATTCCCACACAATTTCTGAACCTACCTCCACACCATGAGCCGCATTCAACACCATGATACCGGTATCAGCCACTTTAAATGCACAATACACTTCGCCGATAAAATCATCCATGCCCGGTGCATCAATGATGTTGATTTTCGTATCCTTCCACTCTACATGCATGAGGGTGCTGAAAATACTGTTCGTGCGTTCATGTTCCAGTTCATTATAATCAGAAACAGTATTATTATCTGCTACTGTTCCCCGGCGGGTAATAGCTCCGGCTTCAAACAACATACATTCAGCAAGCGTTGTTTTGCCGGAGCCCTGGTGCCCCACCAAAACAACATTTTTAATGTGATCACTACTATAATTTTTCATAAATAAAGGTTTTCGTTAATAAATGCCGATGCAATTTAGAAAAAGGTTTTTTTGCAAGCAAAGGAAAAAGGGAATTAAAATTTTCAGGAGTAGTTAGCCCTGCAGGTATATAAGATTTGTGTCCTATCCGTCCTGCAAATCCTCTGAAACTTAGCCCTACAACAAGGACAACCAAAGGAGTTAAAACCTAAGCAGGTATTCCGTTCGGTCGAGGCAAGCAAGTTGATTTCCAGTTCCTGCAGCGCTTTAAAGGAGTTTTTAATATGGATAAAAACTTGGCGATTGTTTTTAGGGAAGCTCGTGAGAATAAATGGTTTATGATTTTAATTGTTCTTCCCCTATATATTTTCACAACTCTGCCAATGCAGATCTGTCAAAACCACGGCCAGAATTCAATACTTTTTCAACTTCATCAGGAAAGAGATGGAAGAAATGCCTGTGTCCTTCTTTTAAAATGTAGGTTGTCTCCTGCGACATATAGCCATGCTCATGCGCCCGCAAATCCTGCTGGAAAGTATTGAGAACATAGTAAACTAATTTATCCTGATTATTTCCGCTTCACTTGCGCCTTTCATTGTTTTATCTCCAATTGCTGCCAACAACTGCGGGTTAGTTGCCAGGAGTTTATTTAACTCCTGCCACTGGCTATCTATGGAACGAAGTACATCCAGTCGCAATTGCCTTTTTGCATTTCTGTTTAGAAGTAAAGTTATCAGAACAGTAAAAATAAACTGCATGCCGCCTGTTATCATCATGATAACAAATGCATTTTCCTTTATTGATTCCCGGAATGTCATTTGATAAGGTTTATTTAATGAACATGAAATGTACTGACCGGAATCCCTTTTTATACAATTTAGGGTTAAAAGAAGGGCAGGCCTGGAATAAGAACTTCCGCAATGTAAATTCAACTTATTAGAAGTACCCCGAAACTTCGGGATTTTATTATGCGCATCTTTTGAAATTTCTTTCGACTTTTAGTATCGGGTTTTCAACTTAATCTAGGAAATTTCTTCTACAAAATACATATCAATTTCACCTTTATTTTTCGCCTCAATCTTTCCCCGATAAACGCAATTGTATTTGCCTTTCACCAAATTATAAGTGCTTCCGCTGATATTGATTTTACCGGGCACACCGCTTGATTCCATTCTTGAAGCAATATTCACTGTGTCGCCCCAGATATCATAAGCGAATTTTTTGACACCAACAATTCCGGCAACAACAGGGCCTGTGTGAATGCCAATTCTTATTTCAAAGGGTTCTTTTCCTTCCTGTTTTCTTTGCTGCAAATGCTGCTGCATATATTGTTGTATTTCTATAGCAGCACTCATAACATCCGTTGCATTAGTGGTGTTTGCAACAGGTAAGCCGCCGGCACACATATATGCATCGCCAATCGTTTTTATTTTTTCAATATTGTGTTTGGAAATAATAGTATCAAATGCCTTAAAGCATGTGTGGATTTCATTTACCAGTT
>JBJXHH010000119.1:0-4579 GCA_046160675.1 Chitinophagales bacterium | reverse complement strand
CCAACAAACAAAGATGTAAGTGTTGATTTCATCACTGTATTTGAATTTGATAATGCCGGAAAAATCAAAAAGATGACTGCGCAAAATAACTCGTATTCTTTCATGGTACAGCTCGGCGTAGCAACGCCTCCTAACCCGAACTCAAATATACCTGCAGTAATGGCTGTGTATGAAAATTTTGGAAAAGGAAATATCCCCGGTATAATTGATGCGATGGATAAAAATGTTGTGTGGGATATGCGCCAAAACCCTTTTGTAAATGATGCAAGAATTTACACCGGCAGCCAGGACGTTTATAATTTTTTCAAATCGCTTCAAACAAGCTGGGCTGTATTGCAATTCATTCCAATAGATTTTTCTGAAGTTGGAAACAAAGTATATGTTGATGGTGCTTTTGAATATACCCTGTTAAAAGATAACAAAAACTACCATGTAAACTGGACGATGATCTGGGAATTTAAAGATGGAAAACCCATTCATTATGTAGAGCTGTTTGACACACCGCAATTGATCAAGTAATTGAAGGTTGTGAGAATTGAAAACCGCCGGCAGGGTTGCCGGTGGTTTTTCATATGCGGATTACTCAAGATAAATCGTTTGTTAAAAATTCTTCTTCAGCGTTTCATTAATGTAATCATTTCTTTCACCCCTTCCTCCGGTTTTGTTGCAAACATGTTAAACCGCTTTTCAAATTTGCTGCTGTCAAAGATGTAATCCTGTTCAAATTGATATATCATTTCAGGAAACTCTTTCATCATCGGAATAAACAATCCCAAAAGTTTTATCATCCAATTCGACACAACCTGAATTTTTGCCTCGGCTTTCATTTCTTTTGCTATCAGCTCAATCCATTGTTTGTTCGTAAGCCTTTCCTTCGTAGTGGGTAAGTGCCAAACCTGGTTATAAGCATCGGGCGTATTACCAAGCAATGCCGTTGCTTTTCCTGCATCTGGTGTGTAAGTATATGTATGAATTTTGTTGACATTACCAAAGGTTTGCGCTTTTTTGCCTTTTTCTAAGTTCATAATTACCATCTGCGTCATTGCGCTATTGTTATTATCCGGACCGTAAAAATCGGCTGCCCGGGCAATAAGCGCCGTAAGTTTTCTTTTTTCTACAGCCTCAAAGATCATATCATGTATTTGTTTCCTTACAGCCCCCTTTTTGCTTGGCGGGTTATGAGGAGATTCTTCCGTCATAAGTGGAATTGCTTCTTTATCATACATATATACATTATCAAAGAACACAAGTTTTGAATTATGTTTTAAACATGCGTCTATAACCGCCTGCATAAAAGCCGGCCATGTTTTTTGCCACACTGATAATTTATATTCAAACCCGATAGTAACATATACTACTCCGCTTCCCTCAATCGCTTTATCAATTTGTGAAAGATTGTGCACATCAATTGGGTATAGCTGATCCGAATCGTTTACCCTCTTCGGGTTCCGGCTTACCAGCCTGATATCATTTGTATATTTCTTTAGTTCTTTTGCAAGGGGAATACCAATGGCGCCGCCTGCACCCAATATTGTTTGTAACATATAAGTGTTTAAGACGAAGTAAACCTATAAAAATTTCCTTCCCTTTTATTTTTTCTTTGAAACGTTAATTTTAACTCTTGATCTCAAAAATGAAAAAAGTCAATTCTTTAATTCTGTGTCTTTTCCCGGCAGCCATCAGTTTTAGCCAGCAAAAAATTTCTGTTTCTGCCGGAACCATTGATTTTTATGAGGCTTTTGAATCAGATTTTGTTGACCCGAGGAATATATCTGTATGGAAACCTGAGAACTACGGCGCCCATAAGCGATATGCTGTACTCTATATGCATGACGGGCAGATGTTATTTGATTCAACCATTACATGGAATAAGCAAGAATGGGGCGTAGATGAAACGATGCAAGAACTCCTCGTTGAAGGAAAGATCAATGATTGCATTGTTGTAGGCATCTGGAACAATGGCGAAAAGCGCTACCAGGAATATTTCCCCGCAAAACCCTTTTTTATGATTGCGGAGAACGACAGAAAAACAATGATGGAAGTTGCGGGATCAAACAACCGTTTAATGCCGGAAAGCGGCCCAGCCTCTGATGAGTATTTGAAATTTATAGTTAGAGAATTAAAACCTTTTATAGATGCAAGGTACTCGGTTCATTATGACAAACAACATACTTTCATAGCCGGAAGCAGCATGGGTGGGTTGATTTCTATGTATGCGCTTTGTGAATACCCGAAGGTTTTCGGTGGTGCTGCATGTTTAAGCACTCATTGGCCCGGTGTTTTTCAGCAAAACGATATTATACCCGGGGCGTTTTTAAAATACATGGAAAAGAACTTACCATCATTAAAAAATCATAAACTGTATTTTGATTTCGGGACACAAACATTAGATAGTTTGTATGAAAAACATCAGCTAAAGGTTGATGCGCTGATACAAAAGAAAAAGTATGTTAAAAAAAACTTGCTTTCAAAGAAATACACCGGCGAGGATCATTCAGAAAAGGCCTGGGCTAAAAGATTGCATATCCCGCTGGAGTTCTTATTATCTGAAAATTAACCTGGTTCTTTGTACAAGGCTTTTAAAAAAATCTCCGCATTCCAAATTTTTATTGCCACACTTTTCCCCATTTTACTAGTTTATTTCCACACAGTTTTAGACACCTGCTCTGAATTCAAATTAAGATTATTTATATGTATACAAACGAAACTAAAGCCTGTAAAGATTTTGTCTCTTTATGAACAGCAGTGTTAAAAAGTGTTCCTTGTTTATGTACACTTTCTTGAAGTACTTTCGAAAAACCTTTCGGCAAAAAACCGGGAGGTTTTATTATCTAAAATCGTTACACACAACCACAACCTAGAACCAAAAACCGCATTCTTTCAACATGGCAAAAAAAGAAACTAAAAACGCAGGACTACATATCAGCCGACACTTTACAAAAGACGGCACAAGCCCCTATGATATGTATGAGTATGAAATGCGTTCATCCGTTATCCGAAACACAACGGGTGATGTAGTATTTGAAATGCATAACGTTGAGGTGCCGAAAGAGTGGAGCCAGGTAGCAACAGATATTCTAGCACAAAAATATTTCCGTAAAGCCGGAGTGCCAATGCCTGATGGAACAACAGGTGGAGAAAGTTCCATTAAACAGGTTGCTCATCGCATGGCAGACTGCTGGAGACAGTGGGGAGAAAAATATAATTACTTCGCCTCTTCAACAGATGCACAGATCTTTTATGAAGAGATGGCCTTCATGATCGTAGGCCAACTAGCCGCCCCCAATTCACCACAATGGTTTAACACCGGTTTGTTTTCTTCGTATAACATTAAAGGAAAACCGCAAGGACATTATTATGTTGACCCGGAAACCGGCGACCTCAAAAAATCTACATCTGCATATGAAAGGCCACAACCCCATGCCTGCTTTATTTTAAGCGTTGATGATGACCTGGTAAACCCCGGAGGCATCATGGACCTCTGGACAAGAGAAGCAAGGATATTCAAGTACGGCTCAGGTGTAGGTACAAACTATTCAAAGATCAGGGGTGAAGGTGAAAAACTTTCAGGCGGCGGCACATCCAGCGGCTTGATGAGTTTCTTAAAAATTGGTGATGCAGCAGCGGGCGCAATTAAAAGCGGCGGCACAACAAGAAGAGCTGCAAAAATGGTTTGCCTCGATCTTGATCACCCTGAGATTGAAAACTTCATTGACTGGAAAGTAAAAGAAGAAGATAAAGTTGCCGCATTGATCAAAGCCGGTTACTCTTCAGATTATGAAGGCGAAGCTTACCGAACAGTGGCAGGACAAAATTCTAACAACTCTATCCGCATCAGCAATAAATTTTTTGAAGCATTAGAAAAAGGCGAGGGCTGGGACCTGCTGGCGAGAAGCACCGGCAAGGTGATGAAAACAGTGGATTCAAAAAACCTCTGGGATAAAATTGCTCATGCTGCATGGCGTTGCGCTGACCCCGGTGTACAGTTCGACACGACTATAAATGAATGGCATACTTGCCCGCAGTCAGGAAGGATCAATGCAAGTAACCCTTGTAGTGAATACATGTTCTTAGACAATACCGCATGTAACCTTGCGTCCATTAATCTTAGAAAATTTTATGATGACGAAAAACTCATCTTCAATGTAGATGCATTTGAACATGCCTGCCGTCTTTGGACTGTTGTGTTGGAGATTTCTGTACTGATGGCTCAGTTTCCAAGCAAAGAAGTTGCTGAATTATCTTACCAGTTCAGAACATTGGGTCTTGGTTTCGCAAACCTGGGTTCCGTGCTGATGGTGTCAGGGATTCCTTACGACAGCGATAAAGCAAGGGCAATTGCAGGTGCTATCTCTTCTATCATGACGGGTATCTCCTATAAAACATCCGCAGAGATGGCCGCCAACCTTGGCACATTCCCCGGCTATGAACTAAACAAAGAAGATATGATGCGGGTAATGCGCAATCACCGCTACGCAGCTTACAACGCAGCAGAAAATTATGAAGGGCTGGAAATTAAACCGATGGGTATTGACCAGGCTTTGTGTCCTGATTATTTATTAAAGGCCGCATGCAATGC
>JBJXHH010000118.1:0-12302 GCA_046160675.1 Chitinophagales bacterium | reverse complement strand
GAACGGCAAAAGTGAGTTTTTTTTTTATAACTGCCTTATTTGTGTAAAAAAAATTACGGGCCTCCTTTCTTTTCTATGAAGATATAGATATATACAATTGCATCTTTGATTTGTGGCTTGTAAACATTGTTTTGTAAAATTACCCTGCATTCGTTAAAATTTGATGGGCTTGTAAAGCGGAATTGTATTTTTGTTTGCACTGTACAATGCAGCAACCTTCATTCGATACCTGTACTATCATATTTCTTATTTCTGCTGTGCAGGGATTGTTCCTCTCCCTTCTTTTATTTATGCAGCGGGGTGGCAACAAACAGGCAAATCATATCCTGGCGCTAATCATGTTTCTCTTTTCTGTAAGCATGATTTATTATGTTTTATTTTGGACAGGGTACAACCAAGTTTATCGGTTCACAGATGGATGGGTAGCACCCCTGCCTTTTCTTTACGGCCCACTGACGTATGTATATCTCTGGCGCCTCAATGAAAAAAGAACACCAAAGAGATATTATTGGCATTATATACCGTTTGCCTTACATGCAGTTTTTATGCTGCCTCTACTTGCAAGAAATATTTTCGGTGTCATCCCGTTTCTGCGGGATAACTACTTCATCCCTTTCGGCTATGTAATTGACAATTTGAATAACTTCTTTTATGAACTGCAGTGTTTCAGTATGCTTGTGTATGCTGTTATCATTTACTTATACGTTAGAAAGGAAAAACAAAAATTGAATGCTTATGCCTTGGAAGAAGAAAAGATAAAATACAATTGGTTGAAGACTGTTGTACGTCTCTACTTTTTGTTTGCACTTGCCGGTATCAGTTATTATGTGTTGGTTTGGGCGGGGTGGCTCAAGATCGAATATGACTATGCAATAAGTGCCGCAATGAGTGTATTTATATATACAGTTGGATACATGGGATTCAGGCAGCCGGAAATATTTCATGATCCTATAATCAAGATAGGGGAGGAAACAGAGAGCCGATATAGGGAAACAAAAGTTATCCCTGCTATGAGTTTTGAAAAGCAGAAAAAATACTTGCGTTCCACTCTAAAGGAAGAAGATGCCAAGGTGTATCTTGAGAAACTCATCCTGCTCATGGAAACCGAAAAACCTTTTCTTAACAACTCTATCAAAATTCAACAGCTAGCTGAAAAACTTGAACTCTCAAGTCACCATCTTTCACAGATACTAAATGAGCTGCTCCATGAGAACTTTTCTGAATTTATAAATACTTACAGGGTGAACGAGGCAAAAAGATTATTGGCTGACCCCCATTATGACGCTAAGATTTTGTCAATAGCTTTTGATGCGGGCTTTAGCAATAAAGCCACTTTCAACGCAGTGTTTAAGAAAGCTACTGGCATGGCACCATCCGAGTATAGGAAACAGGCATTACATAAAGCTATTGCGTAAAAAAATTAAGTCTGAGATTATAATTCAGGACGCTGCTTTTGTTTTGTGTAATCAATTTCGCAAAAAAAACCAGTTATGAAAAACCTATTTCTCATCTTTTCATTTGCACATATTGGATTTTCAATTTCTGCCCAACCGGTATTCACAAAAATTACTGATGAAAGTAACCCTGTTACCGAGGAAGGTCCTCTACCTGGAAGCAGCAGTGCATATGTTGGGTGTGCATGGATAGATTATGACAATGACGGGTTGCTTGACCTGTTTGCTGTTCGAACTGCAGTATATCACAATGAAGGGGGAGGAAATTTTTCGAAGGCAGAAACTTCAGCACTTAACGTCACCTCCGGGCTGGGAACTTCCTGGGCAGATTATAACAATGATGGCTTTATTGATTGTTTTATTTCAGGTGGGAATACCAGGGGTTCATCTCTGTATAAAAACAACGGCGATGGAACGTTCTCAAAAAATTATAATGGCGACTTAAATGATAGCCTTGCACTGCGGGGCTGGGCATCCAGTTTCGGGGATATGAATAATGATAGTTATGCTGATATAGTGATAGCTGCGCCATTTGGTTTTGCTGCCATTGACGATGGAAATAAATTATTGCTCAACAATGGGGATGAGTTTTTTACAAAACTGGATACTTCCCTTATTGAACAACTCACTGCTCCCTATACAGTTGCCACCTGGAGTGATTATGATTTTGACGGAGACTTAGATTGTTTTATTGGCAGCGGACCCGCCGTAGGAACCCGCCTGCCGGATTATTTATATAAAAATGAATTTATTGAAACGGGGCTTACAGGGTATTTTACAAAGATCACTACCTCCCCAATAGCCACCGATTCTCTTGACGGACAGGTTTGGAACTGGATTGATTATGACAATGACGGCGACCTGGATGCATATCTTACAAATTATTGGGGCGGGTTTCCATCAGGTATGCCCAATAATTTATATGAACATGATGGTGAAACATTTATTTCAAAAACTGCAGATGAAGTAGGCAGCATTGTTAGCGACGAAGCATTTTCTCTTGCAAGTGTGTGGGAAGATTTTGACAATGACGGTGACCTGGATTGTTTTGTAACCAATGATGGCCCGGCAAAATGTTTTTACTATAACAATAACGGGGACGGGAGTTTTACGAAGATTGACGACCTTGCCTTTGTGGAGGAAACAGGGTATTTCTGGGGAGCATCAGCCGGGGATTTTGATAATGATGGAGATATTGACTTATATGTGATGGGTACTGAAACCAATAAAGCACTATTCCGGAATGATACTGAGAATGGTTACAACTGGGTAAATGTTCTTTTGAACGGAACTGCATCAAATCGATCGGCCATAGGTGCAAGAGTACGATGTAAGGCATTGCTTGATGGTGCAGCTGTTTGGCAAATGCGGGAAGTAAGCGCCCAAAATTCTTTTAACAGTATGAATTCATTGAATGTAGAATTCGGGCTGAAAAACGCAACGGTGATAGATTCTATAATCATAGAATGGCCTTCGGGGCAGGTGGATATTTGTACAAATGTGGCAGTAAATAAATTTTATTTCATAAACGAAGGAGAATGCAACTTTACAACTCTGCAGGAGAATGAATTTAATTCCACTAAGGCAGGCCTTAAAATATTTCCTAACCCTGCTAAAAATTCTTTGAAGATTGAATTCGATGCTATAAAAGAAATGTACATATCTGTTTCCCTGGTTGATTCAAATGGAAAGGTTGTTCACACAGAGTTGAAGGAAAGAACTGATGCCGGTAATTATCAAAAAACAATTTCAGTAAAAAAGCTGCCGGCAGGAATATATAACTGCATTTTACAGTCAGGCGAAGAAAGGTTTTCAGCAAAGTTTGAAGTGATAAAATAATTTTTTACCGTGTTCTTAAAATGAAGCCGCAGGAAAAAACCTCTTGCGGCTTTTTAATTTAGGTTTAATGTTATCCATCACATGAAGTAACTTCAGAAAGTACTTACAAAAAAAAGCAGGGCTTAACCCTGCTTCAATTTTTTATTCTCATTAACTACTCAACTCATCAATCCTTCATGAAAGTGCCGGTGGCAAATTTGCCTCCGCTAATAAGTTTTATTGTGTAGTAGCCAGGAGTAAGACTTCTTACAGGCAGGGTAGTGGTATTATTCCCTACCGTTCCTTTTAATTCTTCACTCATCACAAGTTGTCCCAATGCATCATAAATCTCTGCTACAATACTATTAGGTTCAGCTATATAATATTCAAGGTTCAGCAAATTGCCTGCAGGTACAGGATATACCGTGAAGTTTACAGCATTAACATCCAGCACATCTACGCTTCCTGAATTCATGTTAATGTTGTCAAGGAAAGTATTGTTCTCCCAGTTTGAAGAAGAACGGAACCTGATGATCAGTTTGTCAGCAATGTAGGGTGTAAGGCTTACAGATTCAGTTCTCCATTGTGAGTTGGTTGGTATAAAGTTAGTTCCTGTAGGAGAGGCTGTACCTAGGTCCGGTTTAAATTTCTGCCAGATTCTCGTCCATGTTATACCACAATCGCCACTCACATACATTGATAAAGTATCTGACCAGTCATCGCTATAAGAATAAGCGGCATTTGCCAGATCAAAATCTATGTGAGCTGCCGTTAGGCCTTCCATGTTATAAGCGGGTAATTGAAATTCATCATATTCCCCTATGTCTGAAATGTTAAATGTGTTTATATAAATAGAAGAAGCTCCTGTTTTGGCAGCAAGACTGGTTTGCTCCCAGGTCCAAAGCTCGTCAGGGTTATTAATGGTATACCCTGCGTACGGAAAGCCGCCGTCTTCAAACCCCTGGATGAGGGGTAATGCAAAACCGGTAACATTCACCACAAAGTCACTTACGTCTGTATTGTTATCAGCAAACTCATCAATGTTTCCATTCGGGTTACTTACAGACACTGTAAGATTATGTACACCTTCTGAAAGGCTTAGAGTTGGAAGGTTCACATTTTCCTGGTCGCCGGGGCCAAGGCTTCCTGTCCAGAAATATGTTGATGATGCACCCCCATCAACCGAATAATTAATATCGATGGATGTAAGTGTAACTAGTCCGGAATTACCTATTGTTACAACCGGGTTAAACGTATCATAGCAATAAGTTCCTGTTGGAGAAACTATGTCTACAACTTGGGCATCATAATCATAGGAAAAACATTTGGTAGAAAACTGTAGGTCGTACCTTGCACCACCCGGTTCAAACAAAGCTCTTGCTCTGTCTTTCTGGTCAAGTGTGAGCATGTTATAACACTCATCATCCGTGTAGTCCATATAGTTTTGAAACATAATGGCATCCCCGCAACCGTCATCGTAAGGATGGCTGGGGCAACCATAAGTTGAGTTCATTTGAGCAGGCGTATCATCACAAAAGTCTTCTGGTTCTGAACAGTCGCCGTCATCACCCCAAATATGCCTGAGATTGAGCCAGTGCCCTACTTCATGTGTTCCTGTTCTTCCAAGATGATAAGGAGGTATTACATATCCTTCTCTTCCGAATGATGAGTATGTTATTACTACACCATCAGTAGAGGGTGACCCACCGGGAAACTGCGCATATCCCAATAAACCGGGACCCAGGTCACAGCACCACATATTTAAATATTCATCAGCAGGCCAAGCATCTGATCCCCCCATAGAAGTGAATTTAACCCCATCATCCAGACCGAAAGCATCAACATCTGTTTCCACCCTAACGATGCCTGAAGTTGGGTTCCCGTCAGGGTCAACCGTTGCCAGGCAAAATTCTATTTCAAAATCTGCAGCCACATCTTCAAAATCAGAAGGTGTTTCAGAAGCATCAGCATTCATCCGCCTGAAATCTTCATTCAGTACATCTATTTGGCTGATAGCCTGTGCGTCGCTTATATTTTCGTCATCAGTATTCCAAACTACATGAACCACAACGGGGATGGTAATAATACTCCCGCCCCTCGATTCGCCTGTGGTTTCTTTCTTTTCCAGGTAACGCTTTGTAAACTCTTCGATTCGTTCCTTGTTAGCGACATAATTAGGGTCACTTAGCTGAAGCATGGCGTCTTTTTCTGTGGTACCGCAAGTACGTTGGGCATGGGCTGTAAAAGAAAGGAGGAGAGCAGCCATACCGAGGGTAAATATTCTTTTCATAATTTATGGAAATTAAACTTTAAAGTTAAGGCAAAAAAATGTTTTGCAATGAAGGGTTTAGGGTATGTTTTTCAACAAACCCTTTCTCATCCCAAAATGTATGGATTTTTTACGCAGACATGACTTTTCAAGTATCTTCTTTCCCTGAAACTACCTTTCAGGCCGTGATATTCTTAAAATCATCTAATTTTAGCCCACATCATGTTGAGCGAACTATTTGTCATTTTCATACTAATTTGTATCAATGGCATTTTTGCTATGAGTGAGATAGCGCTTATTAGTGTTCGCCGAAACAGGCTTGAAACTGCTGCAAAAAAGGGCGATCAAAGAGCAAAAATGGCGCTTCAATTGCAGGAAAATCCTACCAAACTTCTCAGCACTGTTCAGTTTGGTATAACTCTCACAAGCATTCTCACTGGTATTTTTTCCGGGCAAAAAGTTAAAATGGTGGTTGCTCAATGGTT
Organism: Chitinophagales bacterium; assembly: GCA_046160675.1. GTDB lineage: Bacteria > Bacteroidota > Bacteroidia > Chitinophagales > BACL12 > JACMJP01. The sequence goes on along the minus strand of JBJXHH010000118.1, from coordinate 6,276 downwards.
AATGAGTTTGGGGATGGCAGATAATTATGCAAATTCTATAGCCCTTGCTATTGTTGTAGTTGTTGTTACAACATTCTCGCTTGTTATAGGTGAGTTAGTACCGAAAAGAATTGGACTGAGTTTCCCTGAATCAATATCCAAAATAATGGCAGCGCCGATGCTTTTTGTATCCACCGTTGCCAAACCATTTATCTGGTTCCTTACGAAGAGCAGCGATTTTATAATAAGAACCCTGCGCATAAAAGCCAGCGATGATGAACATGTTACGGAGGAAGAAATAAAAGCTATTATTCAAGAGGGCACAGAGACAGGTGCTATAGATGAGATAGAACAGGATATTGTTGAGCGGGTGTTTCATCTCGGCGACCGCAAGATAGGTTCACTTATGACACACCGAAATGAAATAGTTTGGCTGAATGTGAATGATAGCACAGATAAAATCAGGGTCGATATTGAAAGTGAGATACATTCCATCTATCCTGTTTGTGATGGTGATCTAGATAAAACATTGGGCATTGTTTATATAAAAGACCTTTTCCTTGCCAACACAAGAAATAATTTCAACACAATTAAAGATTTCATCAAACCCATTTTAAAACTACCAGAAAATAACACTGCATACTCTGTTCTTGAAAAGTTCAAAGAAGGGAAGATACATTATGCGCTTGTTATCGATGAATATGGTGCTGTGCAGGGGTTGGTCACCATAAATGATATCCTGGAAGCATTGATCGGGGAATTTGATGAATTGAATAAACCTGAATATACAATTATTAAGAGGGAAGATGGAAGCCATTTAGTAGATGCAGGAGTTCCTTTTTATGATTTCCTCAAATATTTTGAAATAGAAGAATTTGATGACCTGCAGGAATCATCTTTTAATACGGTTGCAGGATTTATCATTCATGAATTGGAACATATTCCGCAAGAAGGCGAAAAAATAAAATGGAAAAACTTTGAATTTGAGGTGATTGACATGGATGAAAGCCGGATTGATAAAGTCTTGTTCAAGAAGAAACATTGAAGCTTTAACCTCATACCCGCAATGATCCTACTTGCTGACAGTGGCTCTACAAAAACAGAATGGCTTGTCCTTGATGCTACGGGAGATAGTATCGATTCCTTCTATACAAAAGGATTTAATCCTAACCATGTTTCCACCATGTTTATGGTGGATGAATTGAAACACTCTACACAATTCATGAAAGCTGTTCAGCAAACTGGCAAAATATTTTTTTATGGTTCCGGTTGCTCAACACCAGAATTGAATGGCGTAGTGAGTGAAGCCATCAGGTTCTTTAATTCCTCAGCAATCATTGAAATAAAAAATGACCTGTATGCCAGTGTTCATGCAACGGCAGGTAATCAGCCGGCAATTGTTTGCATCTTGGGAACGGGTTCAAACTCCTGTTTTTATGATGGAAACAAAGTAAGCAGCGATGACTTCAGCCTTGGATACATCCTTGGCGATGAAGGCAGCGGAAGTTTCCTGGGGAAACAACTGATCCATGATCATTTTTATCACATCATGCCCGAGAATTTGCATAAGGCTTTTCATATAAAATATAACATCTCAAGAAACGAAGTGATAGAACGTATTTACAGAAAACCAATGCCTAATGAATTTCTTGCATCTTTCACTCCGTTTTTAAAAGAACATATACATGAAGAATATTGCCTGCAACTTGTAAAAGGTACATTTCAGAGTTTCCTGCAACATTTTGTGTTGCGTTTTGAAAACGCAAAAAATGTTCCGGTACATTTTACAGGCTCAGTTGCAGCAAATTTTAAAGATGTTCTGTCAGATACTGCAAACGAGTATGAAATAAAAATTGGGAAAATATTGACTTCTCCTATGGAAGAATTATCGAAATATATTCAAAAGAGTTTAACTAACTGAGTATGCAGCATATGATTTCCTTCAGGGAAACGGAAACTTATAATCTCCTGAAACAACATTTTTCTACAATAGAAAATATAACTATGCGGGAAATGTTTAAGATTGATGGAAAACGTTTTGAGAAATATTCTATCCTTTTCAATGACATCTTGTTTGACTTTTCTAAGAATCGTTTCAATGAAGAAACCATGCTGTTACTTGAGAAACTTGCTGATGAATTGAATTTGCAGGAAGCGATTGTTTCAATGTTTAACAGCGAAAAAATAAACATGACAGAAAACCGGGCTGTGCTGCATACTGCGTTAAGAAATAAAAGCGGGAACCCAGTATTGGTTGATGGGCAAAATGTAATGCCATTAATTGAAAGGGAATTGCAACACATGAAAACCTTTTCAGAAAAAGTTATCAGCGGGCAGTGGAAAGGATATTCTGGAAAACAGGTAACTGATGTAGTGAATATCGGTATCGGGGGTTCTGACCTCGGGCCTGTGATGGTAACCGAAGCTTTAAAGTATTACAAGATCCCTCATATCAATGTTCATTTTGTCAGCAATGTTGATAGTACGCATTTGTTGGAAACATTAAAACACTTGAACCCTGAAACAACTTTATTCCTCATCGCTTCAAAAACATTTACAACGCAGGAGACAATGACGAATGCATATTCTGCAAGAAAGTGGTTTCTTGAAAAAGCTGTTGAAGAAAAACATGTTACACAACATTTTGTTGCCATGAGTACGGCGAAAAAAGAAGTGATGCAATTCGGCATTGCAGAAGAAAATATGTTTCTGTTTTGGGATTGGGTGGGAGGAAGGTATTCACTCTGGAGCAGCATTGGTTTATCAATTTGCCTGGCCATAGGGTTTGAAAAATTTGATGAATTGCTGCAAGGTGCTTTTGATGCAGATGAACATTTTAAAAACGCCGGATGGAGGAAAAATATCCCTGTTATCATGGCTTTGCTAGGGTTGTGGTACGGTGAATTTTTTAATTGTAAGGCGCATGCAGTCTTTCCTTACAATCAATATCTGCATCGTTTTGGCGCTTACCTGCAGCAGGCTGACATGGAAAGCAATGGAAAAAATGTAGATAGAAATGGGAAAAAAGTAAATTATAATACAGGGCAGATCATCTGGGGCGAACCCGGCACAAACGGGCAGCATGCTTTCTTTCAATTGCTTCACCAGGGAACACAAATGATTCCAGCTGATTTTATTTGTTCTGTTCAGTCCTTAAATCCTTCCGGCGATCATCATACAATTTTGCTGAGTCATTTTTTTGCGCAAACAGAAGCTTTAATGCAGGGGAAATCTATGGAAGAGGTTACAGAAGAACTCAGGAAAAAAGGAATGAGCGATGAACAGATCAGTTTTCATGCGCCGTTCCGAGTGTTTGAAGGTAACAGGCCCACAAATACTTTCCTTTTAGATAAACTTACCCCTAAGACTCTTGGTACTTTGATCGCATTCTATGAGCACAAAATTTTTGTACAGGGTATTCTCTGGAATATTTTCAGTTTTGATCAGTGGGGTGTAGAATTAGGAAAACAACTTGCGACTACTATCTTACCCGAGTTGAAAAATGGAGGAACCATCACTGCACATGATTGCAGTACAAATGAGCTCATAAACTTTTACTTACGAAAAAAATAAAGTCACTCCACCATTAAATTACAACCTCTAATATCACCCGTATCGTATCTTCCCAGCACTTCAAAAGAACCATCATGATTTAATTTGCCGAGGTCTTGTGTTGCAATGAAACAACATGAATAGATATTGGCAAGATCAATAATGTTGATACAGCCGGTTTTACCTGCAGGCAAAATTGTAAAAGGATCTTCCGGGTCTCTTATCAATATTTTCATCCATGGAGGGGTGAAAAAAATTCCATCTTGTTTTGCATAAGCCTGTGATAATAATTCCGTCATTCCGTATTCGGAGAGAATCGTATCAACAGAGAAACTTTTTTTCAGGATATCATGTAATTCTCTTCTTGTGATTTCTTCTCTTCGCCCTTTCATACCTCCTGTTTCCATTACGATCGTATTTTTTAATGGCAGGCTAAATTTTTCAGCAAGATCAAGCAACGCAAAAGAAACCCCGATCAGAATCGTATTTGTGTTCTTGCTTTCATTCTCCTGCAAAACTGATATAAGCTTATCATACTCATATAAATAAAAACCATTGTTTTTATGTTGGCTTCTTTGCATTAAAAATTCACACATATAAACAAGAGACGCATTATTCCTTTCAAGGTAGGAGGGAAGCAAAACAAGAAAACAAAAGTCGCTGATGTCTCCAAAAAAAAATTCAAACCCGGTTTTGATGCTCTTGTTATACAAGGTGAGGTCATGTACAAAATGTTTGCTTTTTATTTCGGAAGTAGTACCGCTGCTTTCAAAATAAAAATCCGTGTTTGCATTTCCTGTAAGTATTTTTTTTGTTTTGAAGAGTTCAACAGGAAGAAAGGGGAGTTGCGAAAGGGATTGAACCCGGTCGGGATGTATGTCAAGTGCCTGTAAAAAATTATTGTAAACAGGGCAGTGTTCTGCCTGCAGCCGGAAAGCATCAAAAGCTGCACCTGTAAAGGTTTCTGGAGTTACCTGAAAAACTCGTTCCTGAAAATTAAGGATGGGATTCACCGCTTAAAGTTATAATAAACAGAATGTTTTTGAGTTATAATTGCGTATATTTACATACTGAACGAAGCAAGGGTATGAGGCAAATAATCATAATAACCATTTTAATTATCACACTTTCATTTTCGGCATGCGTAAAACCTCCGGAATATCCCATTGAGCCGTTTATTGAATTTGTTTCCATCGACAAAACCAGTTTCAGCGAAGTGAGCGGTGATGTGACCATGCTTATTACAATTTATTTTGAAGATGGCGACGGAGATATTGGCGGAGGATTGGATGACTCTTTGAATATGTATTGGGAAGATAGCAGGATACCAGGCTACTTTATTCCTTTTAAAATTCCTTTTGTAGAACTCCAGGGCAACCATGATGATATCAGTGGAAATATTTATGTAACCTGGGATAATGATTGCATAGACTTTACTTCAACTTCAGAATCGTTTTATTATAACATTTATATAGTTGACCGTGCCGGGCATGAAAGCAACATCATTCAAACGCCCGGATTATCAATCATCTGCAATTGATGTGCTTTATTCAACCCCAAAGTTGATGCGCAGTTTCCTGTTTTTATTAATGTAATCTTCAAAGTCGCAGAAGGCGCCCTGAACATATTCGGGAGTATATAGAGGGTTGGAAAAAATAGGCTGACTATTATATGGATTCGTCTTAATAACAACAAGCATCGAATCATTAGGGATACTTTTCCCCCAACTGCTTATGGTTAAATAACCAGGAGATTTATGTACTAAGTAATCCTGCGCAGCCACCTCAATCTTATATCTAAACGCAGCAGTATCATAGGTTAAAGCAGGAATCGTATTTTGTGAAGAAGCATTTTTCTGCAATACTATAAACAATATATATCCGATGATGAAATACTTCATATTGCAAACTTGAACAGGTAATTCAGGCCAAGCACATATAAAGTTAATGGATCATATTCATTAAAATTTTTATCTATTAGATAATATGCGGTGATTTCATGTTGCTTGCTTAGTTGAAAATTAACGCCAAACTCAGGGCGAATAGTATTGAATGTATTACCCGAAAATAACAAGGCATAAAATACTTCATAAGAAACATAAGGTTTTATGTCTTTCCATCCATCATACTTCAAGCCGATCTTGTTCCGCCATGCAGAAGTTTCAAAATTATCGGGCTTAATGTCATATTGCAGTTTAGTTCTTACATTCCAGTTAAAGTCATTGAAAGAATTCCTGTAAGTTATTGAAGTTGCAACTCTATGCGCAGGCGCATTATAAGCGCCCGGGGTTTTATACCTGTACTCTGCACCAGTGAACAAATGTTTGTTCCATTTATATTCAAGGGAAATGTTTGAGTATAATGCATACGCATCTGATGTTTCAATGTTATACCGTTGTTCTTCTGAAATATCCAATGTAAATTTTTTTGGAAGATCTATTTCAATACCAGCCTGCAACCAAGTGGCAAGATCTTGATCCTGTGCAAGAGCAGACACAGGAAAACACCAGAAGGCTATCCAACAAAATTTTTTAATCATCGTCATCATCATATGCAGCATCCGGGTCATCAGGGTTTGAGCTGGTGCGGGCTTTATAATATATCTTCACTCTCGCCATGTCTCTGAGGAAATCCGTACTAATAATTTCGAAATTCCTGATATCAAGACCGGTCCTGTCCTTCAGGTCCTGCAACATGATGTCTCTTTTTTCAGGTTTTATGTTTTCTATTTTTTCGTATTCAACAA
>JBJXHH010000117.1:0-64154 GCA_046160675.1 Chitinophagales bacterium | reverse complement strand
GCCGTTACAAGCCTCGGGCCCCAGTCCCAGCCATACTGGTACTGGGCTTTGCGGGTAAATACCCGTTCTTCTCCGGGAAGCTTTACAGGATAATTATTCATGAGTTCTTTACCTACTCTTACTGCTGAAGAAAATTTTATATATAGTTTGTTTTCACCTTTCAATAAGTATTTTTTTACATCAATATTCCAGCTGCGAAACATATTATCTGATTTCAGAATTAAAGAATCATTCAAGAACACATCAGCATAAGTGTCTAAGCCTTCAAATTGTAGTTCAATGAACTCCCTGCGTAACATTTTTTTATCTACTATAAATATTGTTTGATATTCCCAGTCTTCATTTTCAATCCATTGAACCTGTTTTTCATTATCTGCATAAAAAGGATCAGGAATGAGATTGTTTGCAAGCAGGTCAGTATGCACACAACCTGGAACAGTCGCAGGAAGCCATGCTGTGTCCCCCGCTTTTCTAAATTGCCAGTTTTGATTGAGATTGATTTCCATGTTTTGAGAATATGAAGAAGCTAAAGAAAGCACACACAGAAAAAAAGACAATGAAAATTTCATAAGTGATATGCGTTTATTATTTCTTTCAAAGCAATCACTTCATTGATATTGACAGCAGTTACATTGCTGAAGTCATAAATATTTTTTCGGAATTGAAAATTACTTTCGTTGCTACCGGGTTGTAAATACATTTTTGCCGAGGTATGAATTTCTGTACAACCTGTAAAATCAATTAACTCTTTTGCATTTTTTGAAGTAATTCCAGCGCCTGGCAGAATGTCAATTTTAGTTCCTGCTTCTGCGATTAGTTCTTTAATCAGTTGTTTCCCTTCAAAGGCAGACGGTTCCTGACCTGATGTAAGTATTCTTCGAAACCCGCATTGAATGGCAGTTTCCAGCGCTTCAAACGGATCGTAAGTGAGATCGAAAGCTCGCTGTAATGTACAATGTAAGGGTGAAGCCATTTCTATTAATTCGGAATTTTTTTCTTCATCTAAATTCCCATCAGCATCCAGTATTCCGAAAATAATATTTTGTACACCAATGTCTTTACAAAAACCTATTTCTCTTTTCATTACATCCAACTCATGCTCATTGTAGATAAAATTTCCACCCCTAGGACGAATCATCACTACAATTTTTTCAGGATCAACAAATTCGAATGTTTCAAGAATTGTTGCGTAGCTCGGTGTGATTCCTCCCTCAACATAACTGGCACATAACTCGATCCGGTCAGCGCCACCTTCCATTGCAATAATTGCATCAGTGATAGAGAAAACACAAATTTCTAATTTCATTTATCAGTAGTAGCTGTCCGCTTTGAATAATTGATTGGGAATGTTGTTGGAAAAGACTGCGTATTCAAACCCGGGCTGTAAACAATAGCCGCCAAACTCACCACTTTTATTAATCGCAATAAAACCTACCTGGAAATTTTTTGATTTTTCTTTCCTGATCTTTACCATCCTTTCCACAGCTGCTTTGCATGCCTCATAAGGCGATTTACCGTTTCGCATCATCTCTACTACTAAATGTGTTCCAGAGATCCTGATAACTTCTTCGCCAACTCCAGTTGCTGTTGCTGCACCTATTTCATTGTCAACATATAACCCGGCTCCTATAATTGGTGAATCACCCACTCTGCCTCGTATTTTAAAAGCAAGCCCACTTGTTGTGCATGCACCGCCGAGGTTGTTGTTCGCATCCATTGCAATCATTCCAATCGTATCATGTTGCTCTTTCATATCATACATCGGGTCATATTTGCTTTCTTTCAGCCATTCTTTGTACGCTTTCACACTTTCGGGATTTTTATAATCATCTTCAGTAAACCCATTTTCCAGGGCGAATTGTTTTGCGCCAGCTCCCACCAGCATGATATGCGGGGTTTTTTCCATTACCATTCTTGCGACAGAAATTGGGTTTTTTATTTTTTCTAAAAATGCAACAGAGCCGCAATTATAATATTCGTCCATGATACAGGCATCTAAGGTGGTGTTCCCTTCCCTGTCTGGCAGGCCTGCTAAACCAACGGAGGTAGAGTACAAATCGTTTTCAGCAACCATCACACCCTTTTCTACTGCGTCTAAAGCACGGCCGTTTGAGTTTAGCACTTTCCATGCTTCTTTGTTGGCTTGTAAGCCGAAATCCCAGGTAGAAATTACAAGGGGTTTGTTAAAGGAATTTGAGCGAAGCGAATTTTTACTAAATAAATTATTAGTAGAGAGAAACCCTGCACCAAGTGCAGTGGTTTTAATGAATTTTCTTCTTGATGCCATAAAAAATATTTCCTACAGATTGCGCTGATTTTCGCAGATTTATTCTGTGGTATTTTGTTTAATCTGCGGGAGAAAATTACTCAATACTTATTTCATCAACAAACAGCCAGGCCATGTTCCCGGCTCCGGGATATCCTGCAGGGATGACACCAAAGTTTTTGATTGTAAGTTTTATAAACCTGGCGGCAGTTGATTCTAAATTAATTGAATAATTTCTTTTACTTATTAAATCAGCAGGATCTATTGCATATGCAATTTGTTGAGAGTAAGTCTTTCTATCAATAGATGTTTCAAGTGAAATTGATGCGGGAAGCCAAATCCAGCTTAATTTATCTTCTAAATAACCGACAGTAATTTTTGAAATAGTATCTGTTTTTCCCAGATCAATAATTGCTTCACAATCTGTTCCTTCAAAACCCAACCATTCATTTGCAGCCCAGTTTGGTTTTGTAGTAGCGACTATTCCATTCACAAGAGTGAATGCGCCGTCAGCAGCATATTTTTTTGAAGGGGTAGAAGTGAGGGTGATTTTTTTGCCGGTGGCTTTATTGACATGAATTGTAAACAGTTGCTTATTAATTCCATTTTTGTATTTAGCCGAAACAACTTGATCTATTGTAACAAGAATGGGTTCTGTATAAAGATGAGTTTGTATGGTTGCCGAGGGTAAATATTCGGCTGAACTTACAGATACATCACCAAAATATTTGTTATAATTAAGCGCATAGATAACTCCATTATTATCTTCTGTAGGATATATTTTATAGCTGATGTTAAATATTGATTTCGAATACTTACAATTCACTTCATCCAACAACTTAAAATGTGTTAGTAACCTCAGCACAAAGTCATCATAATTCTTATTTTCTGTTGAACTCCACAACACTTCACTCAATGCAAGCATTCTTGGTATTGCCATGTATTCAACTTTTTCGGGCGTAGTAATATATTCAGTCCATACATTAGCCTGTGCGCCAAGGATATATTTAGCTTGTTCAACAGTAAGTTGAGCAGGAATCGGTTCGTAGTCATAAACTTTTTCAATCGGCGTAAACCCGCCAATGGCAAGGGGTTCATTAGCCGGGGAACCTTGGTAATGATCAAAATAACAATGACTGCCGGGAGTCATAACAGCATAGTAACTTTGCTGTGCTGCGGCAATTCCCCCGTCTTCACCCCGCCAGCTCATGATAGTAGCATTTGGGGCCAGGCCTCCTTCTAATATTTCATCCCACCCGATTATTTTTCTGCCCTTACTGTTCACATATTTTTCAATGCGCTGGATAAAAAAACTTTGCAGTTCATGTTCATCTTTTAAATTATTTTCTTTCATCAGTTGCTGACAAAAATCAGAATTCTTCCATCTTATTTTCTCCACTTCATCGCCGCCAATATGAATATATTCTGATGGAAATATTGCCATCACTTCATCCAATACATTTTCGAGAAAAGTAAATGTTTCTTCTTTCGGACAAAATACATCAGGATGGACTCCCCATGCTTTTGCGACAGCATACGAGGTATCATTTACACAGCCCAACTCCGGATATGCAGCTAACGCAGCTAAACAATGTCCTGGCATTTCTATCTCTGGAATGACTGTGATATTTCTGTCTGCGGCATATTTTACAATTTGTTTTATTTCTGCCTGCGTATAAAATCCACCGTAACGAATGCTGTCAAATTGTTGTTCACGATAATGCCCGACCATACTGCCATCCCGCCAGGCCCCAATTTCAGTGAGTTTCGGGTATTGTTTTATTTCTATGCGCCAACCCTGATCATCTGTCAGATGCCAATGAAAAGTATTGTATTTATACATGGCTAGATAATCAATGTATTTCCTGATAAAATCAAGATCAAAGAAATGCCTTGCACAGTCTAAGTGCATACCCCGGTAATGAAATCTGGGATAATCGGTTATTTCACAACAGGGGATTTTGTAATCCTGGGCAGTAGGAAAATGTATTTTTTGATAAGCAAAGAGTTGAAATAATGTAGTAAACCCGTTCAGAATACCTCCTTTGTTTTTCGCCTGAATGGATATCTTATTATTTTCAACTTTTAGGATATAGCCTTCATCGGGAATTTTTAATTCGGGGTTATAAGAAACTTCAATATAGTTATTTGATGTAACCGGCTTTTTAAATGTTTTTATCGGGAACTGAAAATACCTAACCATGAATTGATTAAATACCGTAGCATCTTTAAATGATTCTATATCATTTGCAACAATGTAGGTATTCCTGTTAAATGCAAAATGTCCCTCAGTAGCAATAATACTTACTGGTTGAGGAATGATGGAATAGGGTTGAGAAAAGGAAAAAAAAAATTGAAAAGTGAGTAGGATTGTAAAAAGAGATTTCATCATTTTTTGAGCAATGATGTAAAAATACTTTCACAACATGAATAAAAGAAGAAGTTATTCAACGTACGTTTCGTAGCAGCCAACATCCGGTGCAGAGCCTTGCGGGCGAAGTGTTCCGACAAGATCATCAATAATTCCCGAAACATCAATGCCAGCGTTTATCGCCTGGCTGATTGTGTCCGGGCAATAATTTCTATCCCCAATGTTTGCAAATTCCGGATCAATATTTATCCAGCAATCATCAAAGTCAGTGAGCGATGTGTCTGTTCGTAAAAAACATTTAGTAAAACTATAATTAAATGCAGCGCCGCCATCATTACTAATCACAAAGTCTTTTCCTTCAGCAGCTGAACCATAAGAAATACAATTTGTAAAATTTGCTTCGTCTACATTTTGGATAGCTACAGTGTTATTCCCAAAAGGAAGTATAAAAAAATCTGTAAGTACGAGGGAGGCGCCTTGCGGAGTAAGATACGCAGAGCCGTAATTCCCCAGTGTACAGTAAGTAAAATTATATTTTCCTCCTGCGGTTAAAGCGACATTGCTTTCTCCCGTATTGTAAATCAGGCAATTGGTTGCGTCTACTTCTGCATTTACGGCCAGCATAGCGCTTTGCTGGCAATCATATACCTGGACATTCTCAAGTGTTAGTTGGGGGCGGGTGGATACATCATTGTAAAAAGCTGTGGTGGTGTCAGTGCCCTGGTAACCTACAAGCAAACCATTGATAGCATTTTTTATTGTAGCATAACGAATGATATTATTTTTGCTGGTTCTTAAAAACGATATGCCGTTCCACTGGCCGGGAACATCTTTGTAAAAATCCTCCGTTCTGTCTGCCTGAAAAATCACATTACTGTCAGCTGTGCCAAGTACTTCTAAAGTTCCAAGTACAACAAACTGGGCATCGCCATGGACATAAATTTTGCATCCTTCCATAATTGTAAGAGTGCTTAATGTGTCAACACCAAAAAAATTATAGATAACATAGGGCAGCTCATTCGTCCATACTTCAGTGCCGGTTACAATCACATTATCTATAAAATTTGCATTTTGCCCCCAACTGTCTAAAATTACTTTTTGCAAGTTTCCGTTAGTTGTAAAAAAAATAGAATCTTCTACAACATAAGGCAAAGATGCATCATTCGGGTTTATCGTTACTTCTACAAAAACATACAAGCTGTCATTAGCAGGAATTTCAACATCAAAAAGTTCGTTTGCCGGAATACCATCAACATTCATCCTGAAAATACTACTCTCACCCCCGGCAAGTTGAATGCTGGAAATCAGAATAGCCTGGTTATACGGGTTGTAAATTTTGAAGGACCGGGTTGCTGAACCAATAGTAGTAAAAATCGTATCAAAATGCAATGTGTCTGTTGAAAAACGGAGTTTTGCATCTATACCATCAAAGAAATTTTCTTTGCGGCAACCAACAGTGAGTAGTGCAAAGCAGGCAAGAATTACAAACGGCCGGCACATCTTACAATTCATCATACTCCGGGATTTTAAACGGGTAAACCTAAATTTATTGCACAAAGGTAGGAAATGGAGCATTTTAAACCTCCTCTTTCGCTTGATTAGCTCTGTTTTACCTCTGTCTATCGACATTTTACAGCCGGGTACAATATTTTTGAAACTTCGTTCGTCAAAGGGTGTTATATGAACGACTTAGCAAACGCAGGTATATTCATGAGTGAGCAGCAAACTACTATTATAAACAATGCGGTGAAACAGGAAAGGGGACGCCTTCTCAAGTTTATCCGCAGTAAGGTTCGCAACGAGGAAGATGCTGAAGATATTCTGCAAGATGTTTTTTATCAACTTGCTTCCAATCATGGAATTGTCGATACGATTGAAAACATGGCAGCATGGCTTTTCAGGGTAGCGAGAAACAGGATCATAGATGTGTATCGAAAACGAAAACCGGAAAGCATTGATACAAATGCTGTTTATGATGAAGAAGAGGATGGCAGATATTTTTTTCAGCTTGCAAAACTTTCTTCTTCTGAAAATGATGAACCGGATGCACAATATGAACGCAGTTTAGTTTGGGAAACACTTACTCAAGCACTCAATGAGTTGCCGGAGGAACAGAGAGACGTTTTTATCCTGCATGAGTTGGAAAATAAAAGCTTTCAAGAGATAGTAGAAATTACAGGGGCTCCATTGAATACACTTCTTTCCCGGAAAAGATATGCAGTAATACATCTTCGGGAGCGTATGCAGGGTTTGTATGATGATTTTTTTAACGAATAAAATAGTAACAGTATGAAAAAAGGAAAATATGTTTTGATGGGCTTCGGTTGGGTTCTGTTTGGAGCTATGATCATTACGCTAATGGGGTTTGCAGTTATGCTGCTCTGGAACTGGCTTATACCCGAACTTTTTGCCGGGAGCACCATCACATTTATTCAATCTATAGGGCTAATACTTTTAGCCAAGCTATTAACTGGTTTTGGAGGATGGGGGAGAAATCATAGTTGGGGTAAAGGACATCACTATAAAAGTCATTACTGGAAAAAACGCTGGGATGAAAAACTGGCAAACATGAGCCCGGAAGAAAAAGAAAGATTTAAAGCGATGTATTATGATCGTTGCGGATGGAAAAGTTTCAGGGAAGAAAAGAAAGAAACTGAAGCTGCTGCAGAATAAACAATAAAAAATGCCGCTATTTAAATGGCGGCATTTTTTTATTTTCTAAATGATTATTCAATCACTACGCTTCTTGAAACTATATTCTTTTCGGTACTTAATTCAAGCATATAATTCCCCGTTGGCAGGCTTGACTTATCTAACTGTAAAACATGTTTACCTGCATTGAGCATTTCATTCAGTAATACATGAACTGTTTTTCCTGAGATATCAGTAACTCTGAGTGTGACATTTGCTGCCTGCAATAAAGCAAACTCAATAGTTGCTGATGAGATAACCGGGTTAGGATGAATGGTGAAAGATTGTTCAAGCATTTCAGCATCTGTTACACCAACACCCTGTAGAGTTTGAAATTCTACTAATGAGCCCAGGTCAGATTCAACAAGGTCAGGTGTGGGTACACAAACACTTGACACAGTCCACTCATAAGATGAAAACTCATCCAGCCCCTCAATTGTATAGGTTATAGTTGTTGTGTTTTCTAACATCCAGGCAGAAGTACCAACTTCCCGGTAATATACATTGTATGATGCTGCACAATCTACAGCATCCCAGCTTATTGTAGCATTGGTTTCAGTTACTTCATCAGTGATTAGTCCGGCAGGTGGAGGACAGGATATACTAATATCTGCGCCATTGTCTAAACCTGTTAAAGCAGGAGCGGATGATACAACTCTTATTCTATACCCTGTTCCAAGTTCAGCAGATGCCGGTAAAGTACAAGCTATAGAGCCGCTTAAATCAGATGAAGTTATGCTGCCAATATTTACTGGTGTTGCGAAGCTACCCGTAGCATCACTTAGTTGGGCAGTAAAAATGTTAGTAATGGTATATACTCCTGTGGCAAGATAACTTACTGTGAGTGTTGCTGCAGGGCAATAAGAAAGCATATCAACCGATGTGGCAAGTGTAGGTATAATAGCATCATACAAATCGCTTTCCCAAATACCTCTGCCGTAAGTAGCGGCTACCAATTTTTGCCGTGTATAATTTATTTCCAACTCATGCACCATTACGTTCGGTAATCCTTCCATGTAGGGTTCCCAGTCACTATCAGCGTTGTCTTTTGTGAAGACCCCTATATCCGTTCCGACATAAAGTCTGTCATCACTACCATTTTCATATACAATAGTATTCACAGGAACGTTGGGCAAAGTGCCTGAAATGTTCGTCCAGCTACTGCCACCATCACCTGAGTAATATACTTTATCACCTTCAGAGTAAGCACTTATTGCCGCATAAACTTTCATCGGGTCTGTATCAGAAACTGCTAAGTAGTTGACGGCTGTACCAGCAGGGATGAAATCGGTTGTATTCGTCCATGAGTCGCCACCATTATCACTTACTTTCACTTTAGTGAATGATGCTGCATACACTACATCAGGATCATCAGGCGCCACTGCGATGGAATATACTTCACCAGTAAGATTACTGTTCTTGTTCGTCCAGCTTGTGCCGTTATTTGTACTTTTAAATACATCACCTCCGCTATCGCCATAGTACATAATATTATGATCTGTAGGATCCATTACCACAGGGGTAACCCATCCACCACAACATTTTTCGTAAGTCCAACTTGCGCCGCCATTTTCTGTTCTTTTCAAGTCGCCATATTGATGGTTTATGAACATAATGTCAGCGTCAGTAAAATCTATGATTGCTTCCATCCCATCGTAGGTGGAATTGTCAATTTCTTCCCAGCTTGATCCATCCCAAAGATTAGAGCCGTTATCCTGCCAGCCGCTTAATGTCCTGTCATCAGCATGTTGCCCTGTTGAGAGCCTGTAAATCTGCGCAATGCGCAAACCATCACTCAAATCTTCCCAAGTGTCTCCATGATCAAAGGTTACAAAAATGCCTCCGTCTGTTCCTGCATAAACCAGGTCAGGGTCAGTAGGATGATAGGCAAAACAATGTGCATCAGCATGCACATAATCCGAGCCTGAACCAGTCCAGCTGCTAGTTGTAGCCCAGTTGTTATCCCCTCCTGTTGAATTTCTTGCGAGTTGCAAACCGCCTGTCATAAGGTGTTCGGGGTCAACAGGTGAAGCATCAAACTGCATATCATAATACCCATAAAAGGAAGCAAAAGCACCGGGGTCTTTTTGATTCTCCCAGGTTGCGCCACCGTCCGTTGATCGCCAAAAACCATTGTTTTGATTCAACACAAAAATGATATCGGCATCTGCTTCTGTAGTTTCAATACTTGTACGGCCTCCATTTCCAAGATTATTTTCAAGGATGCTCCAGGTTGCCCCGGCATCAGTACTCACTAATACATCTTCATCAGCCACTGCATACATGATGTCCGGGTTACTTGTGTTTACAGCAAGATCGTAACAATGGGTAGCGTCCACTAATGTCCATGTATCGCCACCATCGGCAGTTCTGAAAATGCCGTTTCTTGTTGATGCTATCAGGATGTCAGGATTAGTGTCATGTATTTCCAGCGCCTGCACAATTTCAAGTTCATCCTGCAGATAACTTAATCCTGTCGGGTTCCATGTTGCTCCTCCATCTGTAGATTTTAAAATGCCGGCCGTGTAAACCCCTCCCCAAAAGTCGTCATCCACTTGCCAGTCAATTTCATAACCTGCGCCGTCACCAGTAGCAACATAAATAATGTCAGTATTTGTTGGGTCTATCGCTATATCTGCTATACTTGTCACTGGCAGTGCATCACCCAAAGCTTCCCAGGTTGTTCCTGCGTCTTGGCTTCGCCAAATACCACCACTTGCTGCACCTACATAAATAATATCCGGATTCACCGGGTCAAGTATAATCGCATTTATCCTTCCAGCGCCCCCGCCGGCTGATGGTACATCCGCGGTTCCAACCGGGTACCATGCCGCAGATCTTGCCCCTGCATAAAACTCAGGATGCAGTTCTTTATATCTAGCTGTTTCTTTAAACACAATGCCCGGGTCGGGAAAATTTCCGTTTGCATCTACTCTTGTTTTCATCAGGTACTCCCACCGTTTAAATTTATCTTCCATGTCGTCGTTCGGGTTATACTCAAACCCGAACAGTTCATATGCTGCCACCATTGAATCGTAGGTTTCATAATACCTGTTTTGAATTTCAAAAAAATCAGGCGAATTTTTCATCACAGGCCAGCTACCCGGAGTAATTGAGGACTGTGCCCATGAGATGTGTGCAAAAAGAAAAGCCATTGCGACAATGGAAATGTGATACCGTGTCATACCAGAGTTGTTTATTTTGAACCAAGTTACGAACTTTATTTTTACTTGGGCATTGTCTTTATGTGAATGACAATGTTTTGACAAATGCTGAAGAAAACATCTACTCAAATTTTATAAACTTCAAGTCAGGTTAAGATCTTTCGATCATTTAGTTGAAATGCAACAGGTTTGCGCCTTACATTACTTCGGTATTTGCAGAAAAACATTCTTTTGTTGAAATCGGACAAATTTGGAAAACAAAATATCGAAAAGGAGGATGACGTTGAAAACTCCCTCCCAAGAAATAATTAATATATATGTTCAAAAAGATTTGGAGGCGATTCTTAGAAATAAGCAGGTAACTTGGCTATTACTGTATAACGCTACTTTCTGGTAACACCTGCTTTCAGTATTCTTTCCTTATTTTCGGGCGGTAAAAAATGTAACGATGAGCAAATCAAACCGCTTAACTCTGTTTATACTGATTGCAATGGCATTGGGAATATTAGTCGGGAGTATTATTCACAATTCCGGAAGAACTCCTGAACAGCTTGCGGGTATTGCTTCCAAGATCAATATAGTAACAACGGTGTTCCTCTCTCTCATCAAAATGATCATCGCCCCCTTGGTTTTAACAACTCTTGTTGTAGGCATTGCAAAAATGGGCGACACAAAAACTGTTGGCAGGGTAGGAGGAAAAACTTTACTCTGGTTTATCACAGCTACAGTTATTTCTCTAACCCTAGGCATGTTACTCGTTAACTTTTTTCAACCCGGCGCACAACTCAACCTGCCGCTTCCTGCAGAAAATGCACAAACAGGAATTGACAGTGGAGGTATCAGCCTCGAAAAATTTATAACACATGTGTTCCCGACAAGTATATTCAAGGCGATGGCGGAGAATGAAATTCTTCAGATTGTTGTCTTCAGTTTGTTCTTCGGTATCGCATGCGCTGCCATCGGCGAAAAAACACAACCCATTGTAAAAGCACTTGACACTGTGAGCCATGTAATGATCAAGATCACTATTTATGTGATGGGTTTTGCACCCTATGCTGTGTTTGCAGCAATGTGTTCGGTTATTACCACAAAGGGTCTGGAAGTTTTAAAAACCTACGGCATCTTCATGGGTGAATTTTATCTCGGGCTCTTTTTACTTTGGATCATATTAATAAGCGCAGGTTTTGTTGTTTTGCGAAGAAGGGTTTTTACCTTGCTTAGAAGAATTAAAGAACCGTTCCTATTAGCATTTTCTACTGCAAGCAGCGAAGCCGCTTTTCCGAAACTCATCACCGAGTTAGAAAGGTTCGGATGTAATAATAAGATTGTAAGTTTTGTGTTACCCCTCGGTTATTCTTTTAACCTCGACGGAAGCATGATGTACATGACTTTCGCAAGTATTTTCATAGCACAGTGTTATGGAATTGACCTCACAGTTTCCCAGGAAATAACCATGCTGCTCACACTCATGATCACCAGCAAAGGTATTGCTGCAGTGCCCCGGGCAAGTTTAGTAGTAATTGCCGGCACTATTGCTATGTTCAATATTCCGCAGGCGGGACTTGTGTTGTTGCTTGGTATTGATACTTTTCTTGACATGGGACGCAGCGCCACCAATGTAATAGGCAATGCCATTGCAACTGCTGCGGTGAGCAAATGGGAAAAAGCGCTGGAGGATTGATGTAAGAACTGAATATTATGTATTCCTACTTATTACTCACCATTCACACTCGCTAACTTAGCAGAAAAAATTGTATGAGACTTTCTGCCATCTTTTCTGCCCGTTTTCAAAATCAATTGAAAAGCGATGAGTTTGGATATACTTCAAAATATGATGAACGCAACAGCAGGGTAATTAACAAAGACGGAACATTTAATGTAAAAAGAGTAGGGGAGAAGAAACTCATCTTTCACAATCTTATGACTATGAGTTGGTGGCGGTTTGCATTGTTCATTTTGTTCTGTTATATCAGCATCAACTTGCTATTTGCGTCCCTGTATTATTTTATTGACCCAAACGGAATTGGAACTACTGCTGATTTTGAAATGAAACACAAGTTTGTGATAGCATTATTTTTCAGCGCACAAACACTTACAACAGTTGGCTACGGGTCATTGTATCCGCTGGACGGGACAGTGAGTTTTATTTCATCAACTGAGGCATTGTTTGGTTTAATGGGATTTGCAATTTTTACCGGCTTGATGTACGGGCGATTTTCTAGGCCAGTGCATGGTGTACGATTTTCAAAAAATGCTTTGATAGCCCCATATAAAAACGGGTGGAGTTTTCAATTCCGGCTGGCAAATGAAATGAGTAATAATTTGATGGAGCTGGAAGCAAGGGCTTTACTTTCTATTGTGCTAACCGAAAATGGAAACTCTATTCGGCGATATCTTCCATTATCATTAGAAAATCCTAAAGTGAGTTACATTCCGCTCAACTGGACTTGTGTGCATGCCATTGATGAAAAAAGTCCACTCTGGAATATGACTGAAAAAGATTTTGCAGACGGTAATGCTGAGGTACTCGTTATGGTAAAGGGGTTTAATGATACGTTCGGTCAAGAGATACATGCAAGGAGTTCTTATAGTTTTGATGAGATCCTATGGAATAAAAAGTACCAGCTTCCTTACTATTTTGCTGAAACAGGGCGAACAGTTTTTGAACTGGATAAGTTAGACGCATTTGAGGAAGCTCCATCAGTATCAATGAATTAAGAAAATTACTAACAGTATTCACAACCTTTTCAAGCGTCATTTTTACAGGGCTTATGTAACACTTATTTCATTGTTAAGGAATTACTTTTACATCAGAAAACTTTTTTCTTCAGTTGAGTTTTCTTACCCATCTTACTCACACATTGTTAAGCCGGAATTCATTAGGATTATGCCTTGCATACAGGCTTAATGCAGGAAATATTTTTATGAAGATTCAAAGATTTAGTATAAGAAAATTGTTTGATGCGATAAAAATCCGGCGCAGGACTACAGGCATGGCTAAGTGGCGAACAGGTTCATGCTTTGGAAAGACCTTGATGTGTGTAACAAAAAATTCATACTTTCCATCGAAGTTCCTGTTGCCGGATTGAGTTACTGTAAAAACCAACTGGGTTTAAGCAGCCCGGGCTGCAATAAAAGTAGTTCGGGCTTTTATTTTACAATCTCTTCTATCGCAGAACAAAGTGCATCAATTTCTTCAAAAGTATTATAGTAATGCGGAGAAATACGCAAAGCACCGACAACATTTTTTTGTGTAAAATCTATTAGGGCAAATTTTTTTTCTGCAGCTCCTGTATTTATTTTCCTTAGTTGCAGAGCGTCCCTCAAATCAAAAACACTTCTCCCTTCAACATCCAGGGTAATAATGCTGACTTTCCTGCTTCCTTTATCAAGTAGTTTTATTTTTGATATTGCTGAAAGTTTTCTTCTTGCATAATCACATAATTCTGCATTTCTGTTTTCAATGGTTTCCAATCCTATTTGCAATGCATAGTTTATTGCCGAAGTGGCGCCCAGAAGAAGTGCATAACTCAATTCAATATATTCAAATCTCCTGGCATCAGCTAACGGCTGATACTTGTTTTCTTCCGTCCAATCGGCACCATGCATATCAATCAGCAGAGGCTCCATCTGCAAACCAAGCACTTTATCACTTACATAGAGGAAACCCGTCCCTCTGGGTCCCCGCAAAAATTTACGCATAGTGGCACTTAGAAAATCACAGCGAATTTTTTGAACGTCAAGCTGCAATTGCCCAGCACTCTGGCAGGCATCAACTAAATATAAAACATCATACCTGTTGCACAAATCACCAATTTTTTCAACAGGCTGAACTAAACCTGAATTTGAAGGAACATGAGTTACTGCCACCAATTTAGGATGATGCGTTTTGATATTTTCTTCAATAGAGGTTATATCAACTTCACCCGCATGACTGTTTTCCGCCCTGATGATTTTTACCCCGGATTTTTTTTGTAAAGAGAGAAACTGAATTTGATTAGAAACATAATCATTTTCAGTGGTGAGTATTGCATCACCTTTTGAAAATGAAATGGAGGAAAGTGCTTTTGCATAAGCGTCCGTTGCGCTGTGTGCAAATGCAATGTTAGCTGCTTTACAATTTAATAATGTTGCTAAAGCATGGTAGAATTTTGCAATATCATTTGCTTTTGCAGCCGCTGCTTCATAACCGCCAAGAGTTTGTTCAAGGGCTAAATAATCCTGTATTGCTTGAAGAACTTGCTGGGTGTGTAGCGAACATCCGGCATTATTAAGATGAATTACTTTCTCACAACCGGGGGTATCTTGTCTGAGTTGTTGAATGTTCATGCAAGTATTTCAAAACAATCCGAACAATTCCCTGTTCACTTTATTGATTACTTCGCCCAGGTCATTTGAGTTTTCAGCAAAGTTGATGTTGTCAACGTCGAGCACTAATAATTTACCGAGTCTGTATTTACCTATCCATGCTTCATAGTATTCATTGAGCCGACGCAGGTAATCTAAACGCAAATTATCTTCATATTCCCGCCCCCTTTTTTGTATTTGATTTACTAAAGCGGGTATACTTCCCCTCAAATAAATTAAAAGATCTGGAGGGGAAATGAGTGATGTTATTGTGTTAAAAATTTCACTGTAGTTCTGGAAATCTCTTGTACTCATTAATCCCATCGCATGCAGGTTTGGCGCAAAAATTTGCGCATCTTCATAAATGGTTCTGTCCTGGATCACAGTTTTGCTGCCTTTTTGAATCTCAAGGATCTGCTTAAAACGACTGTTCAAAAAATAAATCTGCAGGTTAAAGGCCCATCGGGGCATGTCCTGGTAAAAATCATAGAGGTAGGGATTATTTTCTACGTCTTCATAATGTGCTTCCCAACTGTAATGTTTAGCTAGCAATTTTGTGAGGGTGGTTTTCCCCGCACCTATATTTCCAGCTACTGCAATATGTTTTACTTTAAAATTCGGTATTACAGCTTCTTTGGTTTTTTCTTTTAAAATATTAACCGTCTTTGCTTTTGCGGCTGGTTTCGGTTTACCAATAGGTTTCATTTTCACCGCAGTCTTAGTGGCTGATTTTTTAGTTGCAGGGGTTTTTGCTTTAACGGCTTTTTTTGCCGGAGTGGTTTTTTTCTTCGCCATGTTTCAAAAATAATTCAATCCTGTAATTTGTTTTGCTTCATTGAGTGTAGCGGAGGCACTTTCTCTTGCGGCCTCTCCGCCTTCCTGAATCACCTTGTGAAGGTAGGTATCATTCACTAAAAGTTCATTTATTTTCTGCCTGATAGGGGAAATGCAGGTTATCATATCTTCCGCAAGTTGTTTTTTCATATCACCGTAGCGGATATTGCAATTATTATATGCACCCTCAAAATACAGGGTTACTTCTGCTGGACTAACTATACGCATTAGTGAAAAAATGTTTTCAATCTCCTGCGGTTTAGGCTGGTTTGGCTCAGTAGGGCCACTGTCAGTTTTCGCTTTCATGATCTTGCGGCGAATGGAGTCATCGCTTTCATCTAAATAAATTGCGTTATTCTCACTCCCTGACTTACTCATTTTCAGGCTTCCATCCAGCCCCGGAACTTTAATGAGTTCTTCGCCAAAATT
Source organism: Chitinophagales bacterium (assembly GCA_046160675.1). GTDB lineage: Bacteria > Bacteroidota > Bacteroidia > Chitinophagales > BACL12 > JACMJP01. Next base: position 48,052 of record JBJXHH010000117.1, on the reverse strand, counting down.
ATAAGCTACGGGTTCCGGGAAAAACTCCACATTGTACCTTGAATTAAAACGTTTCGCAAAATTTCTTGTCATTTCAAGGTGTTGTTCCTGGTCTTTGCCTACCGGAACTTTATGCGCCCGGTGGATTATTATATCTGCTGCCATCAAAACTGGATACGTAAGCAGTCCGGCATTGATGTTTTCTTTATGTTGTTTTATTTTTTCTTTGAAAGTCGCCACTTTTTCAAGTTCCCCTTTATAAGCAAGCATGTTGAGAAGCAGGTATAATTCAGGTATCTGGGGTACTTGACTTTGAATGTAGAGGGTGACTTTTGATGGGTCTAGTCCACAGGCTAAGTAAGTAGCAATAGTTTGTTTTACAAGTTTCGGGAGTTCAGCGGGTTGATGATGTGTAGTAAGCGAATGATAATCAGCAATGAAAAAGTAACATTTATAATTTGCATTAGCACTCATACGCACATAATTGCGCACGGCACCATAGTAATTTCCCAAATGCAAAACACCCGTGGGGCGGGTTCCGCTTACAACTACTTCCATGACGGCAAAGATATACAAATGGGGGTGGCGTAGGTATTTAGCAGGCTGATTTTTAAATTGTAATTTTGAGCGATGAAGGTTGACAAAACATTAGTTGACAAGTTAGCTGACCTTGCAAAGTTGGATTTTAACGAGGAAGAAGAAAAAGAAATAATTTCTGACTTGAATAAAATGGTAGACTTTGTTGATAAACTTAAAGAAATTCCGGTGGAAGGAGTGGAGCCGCTTATTTATATGAATGACGAGATACATGTTTTGAGGGAAGATGAAGTGAAGATGGAAATAACAAAAGCAGAAGCCCTGTCAAATGCACCTCTTGCAGATAGCGACTATTTTAAAGTTCCGAAAGCAAAAAGCAGGCAGTGAGCAGTACGTTATCGGAAAAAATTCATGGATACTTTAATATTTCCTCTTCACAAAAGCGAATCATAAACTTACAAACAAACGCATTCTTCAACTCATGACCGAAATAATTTCACTTCAAAACATCCGCAAAACCTATGATCTTGGTAAAGTGAAGATTGATGTATTAAAGGGAGTTGATCTTGTAATTCATAAAAATGAGTACGTTGCCATCATGGGACCCTCCGGTTCCGGAAAAAGTACTTTGATGAATATTATTGGTTGTTTAGATAAACCTACTTCAGGAGAATATATTTTAAACGGCACCCTGGTGAGTACAATGAAGGATAATGAACTGGCAGAAGTGCGGAACAAAGAGATCGGGTTCATTTTTCAAACATTTAATTTGCTTGCAAGGTTGGATGCAGTTGAGAATGTAGCTTTGCCACTTCTGTATGCGGGGAAGAAAAAAATCAGCCGGAGAACTACAGCAAAAGAAAAACTTACTGCTGTGGGGTTAGGCCACCGCATGGATCATAAACCAAATGAACTGAGTGGCGGTGAACGCCAGAGGGTAGCAGTAGCAAGGGCTTTGGTGAATGACCCCTCCATTATCCTTGCTGATGAACCAACAGGAAATCTCGATACGAAAACAAGTTATGAGATCATGGAACTGTTTGAGGAAATTCATGAAAAAGGAAATACTGTGATCATAGTTACGCATGAAGAAGACATTGCAAGATATGCCCAGCGTATTATCCGCATAAGAGATGGTATCATTGAGAGAGATGAATTCAATGATAAAAAACTCAACCCGAAAGAATTAATGAAAGGGATTGGGTGAAAAATTTATCTATTTTGATAAAGCAATTTGTTCGATCCTTCTGATAAATTCTGTTTTCGCATCTGCATACGCATTTCCATCTATCCAATTTTCGAGGGTAAGTTTCTTTTTTAGTGCAGCGTATTCATTTCTTACGTCTTCATGCGTTCGCAGGTAGTCTCGGAATGCAAGATGCCTTTTCCAAAATTCTGAGGCAAAGGCAACCATGTGAATTTGATGAGTTCTTTTTCCCATCTTTTCTTTTGTGAAGAATCGCCTGTAAGGCATTGTCTTTTCATATTCTGAAACATAGATGTAGTCTAAATTTTGAAGTAGAGAAATAGTGGAGTTTGCCTGTGCAAAATTTTCTAATCCGATCATGATATCTATCACAGGTTTTGCAATGAGCCCCTCTACAGCAGTACTGCCAATATGTTCAATAATAGCAGACTCATTGAATAGTGTAAGGAATTTTTCTTTTTCATCAGAAAACATACTTGCCCATGAGGGCGTATATTCTTCGAGGATTATGTTCATTATTTTTTCTTAGCAACTACGATCATCTCTTCTCCTATCCTGAAGAAAGAAAGTGTTTTATAAACTGCATTATGTACCCTCACAAAAATCCAAAGTACCCAATGGGGGACATTTGTGAATTTATTAAAAAATTCCTGCCTTTCGGCAGAGGTAGGCTGAATGCCAGAGTTAGCTTTTTTCTTTTTCGGAAAAACTTTCCTGAAAAAAGGTAAAACTGTGTACATCAGGAAAAGTTTTAATTCTATTGACGATCTCATTTCTTGTACTTCAAAACCTTTCGCTTTTAACAACCTGGGTAATGTTTTTGAAGAAAAATAATTCACATGATCGAGGGAAACCATCTTCCATGTTTCTTTAAAACGCTTCGACATAAAACTGTCAATCTGCGGAACCTGGATAACAATTAGGCCATCTTCTGCCAGCAGGGTGTTGCATTTCTCAATCACTTTGTCGGCTTCATCAATATGTTCAAGAACATCCCACAAAGTAATAATGTCAAACTTTTTTGCATCATTCATTGCAAAAAAATCAAGCCTGTCAATGGGTAATCCAAGTTCATTTTTGGCGTATAATGCAGGTTGTTCGCTGAGTTCAATTCCGTACACATCATAACCAAGTTGTTTTCCGGCCAATAAAAAATGCCCCCAGCCTGCGCCGAGATCAAATACCTTTCCCTGCTTTTTATATTTTTTTATTAAATCAAAACGCAGCAGATGCCTCTGAATTTTTATCCAGTTGTTTCCCTTTTTTACCTGGTCTGCAACTTTTGCATCTTTATAATCAGTATAAGAAATTGATTCCCTGTAGTAGGTTGGTACAAATACAAATGAACAAACCGCACATTGCATCACATGATATCCGGGCTTTTCGTAAAAGAGGGAGAAATTTGTTTTTCCAGAATTTCCGCAGACACAACAGCGTATCCCATTTTCACTCATCGTTGTTCTTTAATTCGTAAAGATCGAAAAATTAACTTTTACCTTTGCCGCATGAAAATCTATACAAAAACAGGGGATGCGGGAAAAACATCTTTGATAGGAGGAACAAAAGTACCGAAACACCACATTCGGGTTGAAGCCTATGGAACTGTGGATGAACTGAATGTATGTATCGGCCTCATTGCTGACCAGGATATAGATATAGTCACTATCAAATTTTTGCGCAGCTTGCAAAACCAGTTATTTGTAATCGGTTCCCATCTTGCCAGCGACCCTGAAAAAAGTAAGATGCAATTACCCGACATAACAGAAGCAGAAGTTATCGCACTGGAAATTGCTATTGACGAAATTGATGCCCTGGTTCCACCATTGAAAAATTTTATCCTCCCCGGCGGGCACACGATTGTATCTTATTGCCACTTAGCAAGGGTGGTTTGCCGCAGGGCTGAGAGGGTGGTTTCTCTGCTTTCTGAGCAGGACCAGGTGGAACCTATTGTGATAAAGTACCTCAACCGACTGAGTGATTACCTGTTTATGCTCTCCCGCAAACTTTCTCTGGAACTGGATATTGAGGAAATTCCCTGGAAGCCCAATGCAACTAAGAAATAGTCCTGGAAATCTTCCCAAAAAAGTTGAACACATTTTGTGAAAACTTTCTCTTGCAAAAGTGGAAAAAAAATCTATTTTTGCACCCCGATTCAAAAACGCAATAAAGTACAGTATGTATTGGACACTTGAACTAGCATCTTACCTTGAAGAAGCCCCCTGGCCTGCAACGAAGGACGAATTAATTGACTACGCCATCCGCTCGGGCGCTCCCATTGAAGTGGTTGAGAACCTACAGGAACTGGACGATGAGGGCGAATTTTATGAAGGTATTGATGATATCTGGAGTGATTATCCTACACATGATGATTTTTTCTTCAACGAGGATGAATACTAATGCCAAGGAAAAAAATATAAAGGAAAGCCCTGCAATTGCAGGGCTTTTTTATTTGAAAAGCTTTAATTCGCTGAAAACAGTTGGTTAAATAATCAACATGGCGTCGCCGTAGCTGTAAAACTTGTATTTCTCTTTCATAGCAACTTTATAGGCTTCCATTGTAAGGTCAAAACCGGCGAATGCCGCTACCAATATTACAAGACTGGTTTTGGGTAGATGGAAATTTGTAACTAATGAATCACATATAGAAAACTCATAAGGCGGATGAATAAACAGGTTTGTCCAGCCTTCTTCAGGCTTCAGGCGGCTGTTCGCATTCACTGCGGTTTCGCAGGCTCTCATACTGGTAGTACCAATGGCGCAAATTCTCTTACCGGCGTCCATCCCTTTGTTCACTACTGTGCAGCATTTCTGGTCAATTTTTACGTATTCAGCGTCCATCTTGTGTTTTGAAAGATCTTCCACATCAATAGTTCTGAAAGTGCCTAGCCCAACATGCAGGGTTAATTCAGCAAAGTTGATCCCCTTTATCTCCAGCCTCTTCATAAGTTCACGGCTAAAATGCATACCCGCAGTGGGCGCCGCTACAGCTCCGATGTGCTTTGCAAACACTGTCTGATAACGTTCCTTGTCATCTTCCGTTGGTTTCCTTTTGATGTATTTAGGCAGGGGTGTTTCTCCTAAAATTTCGAGCATATTGCGAAGCTCATCGCTGGTACCGTCATGCAAAAAACGAATGGTCCTACCCCTGGAAGTTGTGTTATCCACTACTTCAGCTACAAGGTCGTCATTCTCACCAAAATAGAGTTTATTTCCTACCCTGATCTTCCTTGCCGGGTCTACAAGCACATCCCACAAATGCATTTCAGAATTCAATTCCCGCAGCATGAACACTTCTATTTTAGCGCCGGTTTTTTCTTTCCGCCCATACAGGCGGGCTGAAAAAACCTTCGTATTGTTCAAAACCATTACATCACCCTCGCTAAAATAATCAATGATATTTCTGAATCGTTTGTGTTCTATTTTGCCTGTTTTCCTGTGAACCACCATCAGCTTGCTGCCATCTCTGTCTTTTGAGGGGTTTTGAGCAACAATGTCTTTTGGAAGTTCAAAATTGAATTTGGATAATTTCATATTTGCGTTAGTCAGTTTTTAAAGAAGCCTGCAAAATTAACAATACAGGGGCGTATTTAATAGTATCTTTGAAACTGCTATACCTTTGTTAACATTATGCGTATTCTTCTTCGAATCATTCAGGAAACCTTGTTCCTTGTTTTCCAGGAGTTGAGAAATAACAAACTGCGCACATTTTTATCCCTTCTGGGTGTTACCATCGGCATTTTCTGCATCATTTCAGTGTTAAGTGCTGTTGATTCCCTCAAGAAAAACATTGACTCAGGAGTTGCAAAACTCGGTAGCGACATGTTATACGTACAGCGTTGGCCCTGGCAGTTTAATAATGAAGAATATGCCTGGTGGGATTATTTGAAGCGTCCCACTATGAAGTATGAAGAATATAAACTCCTGGAAGAACGACTCACCACTGCACAGGCAGTCGCTATGGAAAACTGGTTTCAAAGCAGGGAAGTAAAATACGAAGAGAATGTAGCAAAGAATGCTACTGTGAGTGCAGTAACTGAACACTATGATAAAATTTACACACTCTTGTTTAAAGACGGGCGCTATTTTGCCACCATGGAATCTGCTGGAGGAGCCGCGGTAGCAATACTTGGGCATGATGTATACACCAACCTTTTTCCCGACGGGCGAAATGCTGTAGGAAAATTTATCTGGGTGCTGGGGAATAAACTGAAAGTAATCGGGGTGTTGGAAAAAGAAGGAGAGAGTTTAATAGATATTTCAAACGATAAAAATATTCTTATCCCTTTTAATTATGCCCGCCGAACAATGGATATGAATGCACCCAACATAGACCCGGTGATTGAAGTGAAACCAAAACCCGGTGTATCAGCCGCAGAAGTAATGGATGACATTGCCCCCATTCTACGCAACGCAAGGCGCTTAAGCCCGAGAGAAGACAATGATTTCGCTATTAACCAGGTTACTCTTATTGCAAATGCATTTGATCAAATGTTCGTAGTAGTAAACCTTGTTGGTTTAATTGTCGGTTTTTTCAGCTGCCTGGTTGGCGGCTTCGGCATTGCAAACATTATGTTTGTGAGTGTGAAAGAAAGAACCAATATCATCGGCATAAAAAAGGCCATCGGAGCAAAAAGCAGTTTGATCTTATTTGAGTTTCTGCTGGAGTCCATCATTCTATCTCTTATAGGTTGTGCTTTGGGTTTGCTGCTTGTATGGCTCATCACCTTTGCAGCAAATGCAGCAGTAGATTTTAAATTTCTCCTTTCCCTCAAAAACATTATCATCGGTGTCAGCATCGCAACTTTTCTTGGAGTAATTGCCGGCATCATACCCGCTATTAGCGCATCAAGAATGGATCCCGTTGTAGCCATCAGGGCGAAATGATAAAAAAAATTTTGACACTTGCACTAGCATAATGTCTAAATTGTATCAAAAGATAAAAATACTTTTTCGAAAATGAGCAATGAAACCTGCTGTCACTCCTACTTTACCCTTGGAGTCTTGGGTAGGAAACCAGCCAACCTAAAGCATTCAACTTTATATCATCTCGAATGCTTCCTCCATCAACCTTTCCCTGTCAATCGGCACAACTCCAGGATACTCACAAACAATACCTCCCGCTATGTTTGATAAAGCAGCAAGCGTATCAAGGCTTGTTTTCGCAGCGAGACATAATGCTGCAACACTTATCACTGTGTCGCCTGCGCCTGAAACATCGGCAACGTTTCTTACATGTGCAGCTTTTGTTATCACTTCTTTACCCGCTTTGAGGTAAATTCCTTTATCCCCCAGGGTAAGCAAAGTAATGCCGTGATGTATTTTTTTGTGCATTGCAGACGTAACTGCATTTAGCGAATTGATATCGCTGCTGTCAACATGTTGTGCGAGGCTTTCCTGTATCTCTCTTACATTGGGTTTAAACAAAGTACAAAGCTGGAAAGCAAAAAAGTTTTGTTTCTTGGGATCAACTGCAACAGGTATATTTTTATTCAGGCAGTTCATGGTGACTTCCCTGATCAGTTTCTCTGTGAGCAAACCTTTATTATAATCTTCAAAAATGAGAATATCAGGTTGTTCATTTTCAAGCAGTGTTTGAATGCGCAGCATCACAATCTCCGCAACTGTCTCATCTATTTCATGGTGAGACTCATCATCTAGCCGCAGCATTTGATTGTTTTTTGCAATGATCCTTGTTTTTGAAGTTGTGATCCTTGAAGAATCAGAAACTATAAAAGAATTGTCAATACGGTTTTGTTCCAGCAAGGTTGCAAGGAGTTTCCCGTCAGTATCATCGCCTGTAATACTTACCAGCAGGGGCTTTGCGCCCAGGCTCTGAATATTCATGGCTACATTGGCAGCGCCACCAAGCCTCGTTTCTTTTTTCTCCACCCGCACAACAGGCACAGGTGCTTCAGGTGAAATCCTGTCAACATTTCCGTGCACATAATTATCCAGCATCACATCACCAACGATTACTACCTTCAGCGATGCGAACTTGTCAAACAATTTTTTTATTTCTGCTTTGCTGTTCAATTGGAAATGACTGAAGATGGAATTTGTAACTTTTCTAATGCAGTTTCCAGACGTTTCAGTGCTTCTGTTAATTTTTCATCACTTGTAGCATAACTGATACGTATACAATTTGAATCGCCGAAAGCAGAGCCTGTTACAACAGATAATCCTGCTTCATAAATAAGATACATACAAAGATCATCAGCATTATGAATTGTATACTCTCCGAATGACCTTCCGAAATAATTACTTACATCAGGAAAAAAATAAAATGCGCCCTGCGGAACATTGAACTTTAGCCCATCGATTTTTTTCAAACCCTCCAGTACAAGGTCTCTTCTGCGCAGAAATGAATGTAGCATTTCTTCCGGCGCATCCTGTTTATCAAGTAATGCGGTGATAGTTGCCCTTTGCGTTATACTGTTTGCTGCTGATGTAAATTGCCCTTGTATTTTATCGCATGCTTTTGCAATTTCTACAGGTGCGCCTAAATAACCTAATCGCCAGCCAGTCATGGCATAAGCTTTTGAAAGGCCGTTCACAGTTATCACCCTGTCGTAAATGAAAGAAAACTGAGCCAGGCTTTCATGTTTGCCACTGAAGTTAATGTGTTCATATATTTCATCGCTAATGATGAAGACTGCATCATGTTTAGCAACAACTTCTGCAAGGCTATGCAGTTCATTTTTACTGTAAACGGTTCCCGTTGGGTTGCAGGGGGAAGAGTATATGAGAAGCTTAGTTCTTTTTGTAATTGCTTTTTCTAATTGTTCGGGGGTAATCTTAAAATCATTTTCTATTGTAGTAGGAATGGTAACTACTATACCGCCTGCAAGTTTTACCATCGCATGATAACTCACCCAATAGGGTGTAGGCAATATCACTTCATCTCCTGGGTTAACTAAACAAAGCACAGCATTTATTATACTTTGTTTTGCGCCAGTTGAAACAACTATTTGATCTGGAGTATAATGCAAGTTGTTATCTCGAAGAAATTTTTTACTGATGGCTTCCCTCACATCTAGGTAACCAGCTACAGGTGTGTAATGTGTGTATCCTTCATCAATTGCTTTTTTTGCAGCTTCACGAATATTTTCGGGGGTATTAAAGTCAGGTTCGCCAAGGCTCAGATCAATAATGTCTTTACCTTGATTTTTTAACTCACGAGATAGTTGTGCCATGCGGATGGTGGCAGATTCATCGAGATATAATATTCGGTCGGCTAACCTGGGCATGAGAATTCGTTTTTGCGAAGATACTGTTTCTTTGTAACTCACCCGTTTCGCCTGTTTACAGAGAAACGAAATGAAATATCAGTAAAGAGGATGATAAAAGTCAATCGGAAAAAGTTGCATTGGGCATATATTTGCAAAAAAATTAAAAGTTTATGTCAAAGAAAATACTTGCCCAGGGCATAATGACCGAAAAAGTAATTGTTGCAAATTTTAGGAACACATTTCAGCAGGTGATGGAATTGTTTACACAGTATCATGTACAACATCTCCCGGTAACTGATGGTGAAAAAGTGTTAGGAATTATCAGCGTAAATGATATGTTGCGGTTTTTAAACAAGCTGATTTTAACAGGCGTAACTCAAGATGCAGAAAAGATCGGCGCAGCCTTCAGCATTGAAAAAGTGATGACTGCCAATCCTGTTTCAGTATCGCCTGATACGCCTCTGATCGAAATTCTTGATAAGCTTGCTGCAGGAAAATTTCAGGCGTTAATTGTTGAGCAGGATGGGATGATAAAAGGGATAATTACAAACAAAGATATTGTGCGGGTATATCACTGGGATCTGATGCACTGATCATTCTGCTTTTGTGATCATAAATTCTACCCTCTGATTTTTTTGTCTTCCTTCGGGTGTTTCATTATCTGCAACCGGAATTGTTTTTCCGTAACCTTTAGATGTAATTCTTGCAGCTTGAATGCCGGACTGAATGAAATATTCTGCAACAGATTTTGCCCTGCGCCCTGAAAGGGCATTACAAAAATCATCGTTGCATAAACCATTTGTATGCCCCCGCACTTCAATAGAAATACCGGGATTGTCTAACAGGAAAGATTTTATTTTATTCAACTCCGTGTAAGATGAATCAAGCAATACAGAACTGTTTGCATTGAACAAGATATTGCGCATTTCAATGATTACACCCTCTGTCATGGGTATTAATTCAAAATCATAAACGGCATCTTTTTTCAGCGGGCCGATTTTGGCAGTAGAAACATAATGATTTTCACTGGTGATAGTAAGTTGTAAAGTATCACCCGGTTTTATATAAAATAAATATCCTGAAGAACTTGTAGTAGTAGAAACTCCGCTTATATTATTGGGGGCAGAAAAATACAATACTTCTGCACTCATCATTTTGCCTGTTGACCTGTCAATGATTCTTCCTGAGATGGCGAGCATGGTGTCGGGCTGTAACTCTTGCGGCATGCGTATCCTGTAAATATCAACATTGTTTTTTGCATCTCTATTTGAGCAGAGGTATGCGTAAGTGCCTTTTGCATCAATCGTATAATAAGCATCCCAGTCAGCGGAGTTTATTTTATTTCCAAGGTTGATGGGTTCTGTCCAGTTTGTCCAATTGTTACCGGTTCTTTTACTCATGTAAATATCATGTGAGCCGAATCCTGCTCTGCCGTTGCTGGAGAAGTAAAGTGTTTTGTTATCAGCGGCTAGAAAGGGGCTGAGTTCTTCATTTGCTGAATTTATTTTTTTGCCGAGATTTTTTGGAGCACTCCAGTAATTTTTTCCTGTTTTGAAACTTACATAGATATCTCTGTCGCCATGGGTATCGCTCATATTTACTGTCATGATGAGTATGTTGCCATCGTTAGATAAACAATATTCATTAAAGGAACCTGAGTTATAAAAACCTTCAATCGTTTGCGCTATTGGTTTTGACCAGCCCGCATCTGTTTTTTGAGAAATGGAAATACCAGGATGAACGGTTCCATCGTTTAGAAAGACATTTCCAAGAAGGGCAGTATTCCCATCGGGAGAAATACTGCAGATAAAATTCGGATTCTCATCATTGAGCGGTGAACCCAGGTTTTTCGCATCAGTAAAAGTATTATCAGGAAGAATACTGCTTTTCCAGATATCATCATTTTTCTTAAACCCCAGATTCTCGGGGTGATTTTTTCTGTCGAAATAAAGGGTTTTCCCATCCGGCGATATAACAGGGTACACTTCGTCAATTGCAGAGTTTACACTAGTGGTAAGCCTTTGAACCTGGATTGTATCAGATCCTACTGCTACTGGAACAGAAAGGTCCGGTATTCCGGTGGAGGAAGTAATGCCTATTGCGTCTATCTGGTACAAATTCCCGGTAGAAATTTTTGCAAATTCAACCCGCAGAGCATGCACACGAAACTTGGTAGGAGTAAGGCTTGTTACGAATAATTTACCTTCGGCAGAAGTAGATTGTTCTGTAGTGTTATTGTATACAAGATATTTTCTATCCAGGGAATCGAACAAAAAAATTCTTTGAATATTGCCCGGGTAATAATTTTCTACAATAATCACTTGCTTTGCTTTAACAGGCTTATCAAAAGTTACTTTTATAAATTCTCCCGGTAAATCCTTTTCAGTATCTGGCATCCAGGCGGCCGGGGAGAATCCTACATTCGGGTAATTGCTTGGGCTGCCGAGAATTTGATTTACAGAAAAAACGGTTTCACTTTTCTGGGAAGAAAAAGATTCAACTTTATTTGCCCAGGTAATTTCCTGTGCATAGCTACCCGCACATAAAAAACAAAAGGCTGTAAATGAAACAACAACCCTCTGCAAGTTTGACACAAAACTGCTTTTGCTATAAAATCTTGATTTCAACTCGTTGATTTTTTTTCCTTCCTTCTGGCGTTTCGTTTGATGTAATGGGGTTATATTTTCCATAGCCAACGGCAGAAAGCCTGCCAATATCAATTCCCTTTTCTTTCAGGTATTTAAGAACCGCCATAGCCCTTGTCTCACTGAGCTTATTGCAGTAGGCGTCATCGCAGAGACCATTTGAATGCCCGCCTATTTCAATCCGCAAACTTGGATTTGTTGCAAGGAATTGATACAATAAGTTGAGTTGGTCATTACTCTCAGGTTTTATCTTTGAACTGTTTGCATCAAAGTACAAGTTATTTAATATAAATGTTTCGCCTTTTTTTATTGGTTCTAATCTGAAGTCAAACCGTTTTACTTTTTGGGTGTTGAAATCTGTAATGGTGATTACTTCTTCCTTATAAAAATAACCTGCCTTCAGGATGATGACTTTATAGGAAACATTTCCGGTTATTTTCTTCCTGTAATTTTTGTTGAGTGTATTTATTGTTTCATTTTCACTCACATAACTATTGAGTTTAAAAATAAGTTGTGCATCAATTGGTAATTCTGTTGATGCATCAAACACAGTTCCGAACAGGAGATAATCATTTGTCAATTCAACATCTACAAAATCTTTTTGATCGGGTAACACAATTTCTTCTTCTCCACTTGGAATTGTTTCTATGGAATCCTGTACAATCAATCCTTCTTCAGCCAGGATCGTATCTTTTGGTTTCGGGATCTCTTTCAATGGTATCTGATAGATGTCTGTGTTAAAATAATCATCTCTTGTTGATGAAAAATAAGCATACGCACTGCTGTCGCTATAAGAGAAATAGGCCTCAAAACCTACCGAATTTACTTTGGGGCCAAGGTTTTCAGGTTTGCTCCAGTTTGTCCAGCTATCATCTAAGCGATAACTAACATATATGTCATGCTCTCCATAGCCAGGCAACCCGTCAGAAGAAAAAAACAACATTCTTCCGTCAGAAGAAAGGAAGGGTGCAATTTCGTTTGATACTGTGTTTATCTTTTTGCCCAGGTTTTTTGGTACAGACCAAAATACTCCATTTGCTGAAAAGGAAACGTAGATGTCTTTCAGCCCGTAGCTGTCACCTTTTTCAAGAGCAAGTAACAGAACTGTTCCCTTTTGATTCATAAAATACTCAGCAAAATAATTATATGTAATAATGCCGGGGGTAATTAGGTTGATGGGTTGTTTCCAAACACCTGATGCGTTCTTCCAGGTTTGAGACACTCCCGCTTCAGATTCGCCTGTAGGGCTGTAAGTATTTCCAAGTGTGAGCATGGTTCCATCTTCTGAAATGCCGACAACATAATTTGAATTTTCATTATTGAGTGGAGCGCCGGCATTAACAGGTGTAGTCCATTTGTTTCCTGTTTTGTAAACTACCCAGATATCATCATTCATAGTGTTTCCAACATTTCCCGGATGCGCTTTCCTTGTGAAATACAATGTATTTCCATCCGGGGAAATTAAAGGTGTTACATCACTTCCCGTAGTATTAATTTCATAACCCATTTTTTGAGAAGGTCCTTTAAATTCAATTCTATTGGATAGATTCAGATCTTTCGGGGCATTGTATTTTTCTTCACTGGATGAAATACCTATTGCATCAATCTGGTTAAAGCCCGGTACACTCTCTGTATCTAAAACCAACTTCAGGTCATTTGATGCAAATTCGGTTTCAGGTATTGTAATAGTAAAAACCCTTCCATATTCAGGTTGCAATTTTGTACGTTCATAAACAAGATGGGGAATATTATACTGATCGTATAGATAAATGGCTTTAATTGTTCCTGCATTATAATTTTCACTTATAATGATTTGCCTTACTTTTATCCGTTGCGTAAAACCTACTCGTACAAACTCTTCTTCGTTATTGTTGGGCATAGAAGGAGTCCAGGCACAACCGCAATCCCCGTAAGAGGGGAGCTTGGAAGGTGGTCCTAAAACTTGCTTAGCGCTGTAAGCTTTACTGTCTTTTTGCGAAGAATAGGAGAAGAGCCTGCTGGCCCACAAAACTTCAGCATCTGCCTGCTGAACTATGAACAAACAAACACAAATAACACCAATAATTTTTTTCATACCTGAATCAAGTGCAAATTTAACGCTTCAAAAAAGGCTTTGAACCATGCATGATGATCTTTTTTCAACAGAAAGGATGCTTTTATACTTTTAATTTTACAATTCTGTTAAGAAACGATTAGGAAACCTGTTTCATTGTATGAAGAAAAAAGAAAAGGCTGCGTTTATTATAAAAAAATTAAACTCACTGTTTCCCCAACCTGCTATACCACTCTTGCATGAAGATACGTATACGCTATTGATAGCTGTAGTGCTATCTGCTCAATGTACGGATGAACGAGTAAACAAAATAACACCTATACTTTTTAAAAAGGCTGATAATCCCTTTGATATGATAAAAATGAGAATTGATGAAATAAAAGAAATCATTAAGCCCTGTGGTTTATCGCCTGCAAAATCAAAAGCAATATTTCATTTGTCAAAAATTTTAGTTGAAAAATATGATGGCAAAGTGCCCTCAACTTTTGAAGGGCTGGAAGCCCTGCCGGGTGTGGGCCATAAAACAGCAAGTGTAGTTATGAGTCAGGCATTCGGAGTTCCGGCCTTTCCTGTTGATACGCATATTCACCGGCTTGCAGCCAGATGGGGGTTAAGCAGTGGAAAGTCTGTAATCCAAACTGAAAAAGACCTGAAGAAAGTTTTTCCTGAAAAGAGCTGGAACCCACTACACTTACAAATCATTTATTTTGGCAGGCTGTACTGTCCGGCAAGGGGGCATAAAGAGGAACTATGCCCCATTTGCAGTGTAGTAAATAAAAAAGGGGCGAAGTAAACTCCGCCCCTGCAAAAAATTGCTGCTAAGAATTATTCTTTTGAAATGATAACAGGTTTTGCATACTTGTGCTCATTTGCAGTTATCAGTAACTGGTATGCGCCTGATGGGATGTCGCTTACATTCAATTGATAATTTCCTTCTTTGATCTTTCCGGCAAGCTCTGTCAAAACTACCTGACCTTTAGTATTTATCAGCTCAAAACCTACATTATAGTAAGCATCAAAGTTCATGGCTACCTGTAGGAAGTTTGCAACCGGGTTAGGGTAGAGAACAGTTCTTGTTTCAAGAGAAATATCGTTTAATGCAACTGTTGGATCAACTCCAACATATAATATAGTGTCAAAATAACTATATCCACATTCGTTCTCAGCTACTAATACTACTGTGTAAGCATTAGCTGTAAATGTATGAGTGGGCGAAAATTCATTTGAATATGTTCCGTCTCCAAAATACCAGGTGTACAATGCACCGGTAGAAGACATATTTGTGAAGGTTACAGTAAGACCTGCTACAACAGCATCAAACATGGCTGCTGGAGTATATGTAACTTCAAGATCAATAGTATCATTCACCACACATCCGGTAGAAGGGTGAGTAACTGAAACCCATGTTACACCACTATTTGTCTGATCTATAGTTTGTGATGTTTCTCCTGTGCTCCAGGCGTAAATCATACCCGGATTACCAGCATCTAAGGTGATTATATCGCAAACTGAGGTATCCTCTCCCAGGTTTTGATCAGGGGCTTCGAGGTTTGTAATCTCTATAAACAATGTATCATTTGTATGATCTTCATCAACATATACATCTGTCCAGATTTCCAGCGTATGTAACCCAAGCGCTGAAAGATCAGCTGTTGTACTGAAGGTGTAAGCGCCTGTAAATCCTGATTCAATAATTGGTGTGGCTACTTCTACTATTGGGGCTGCTCCATCCACAGAAACATTAACTGGGAAACTGGAAACCACAGTAGGACCGAAGTTTTCTACAATAACACTTATAGTTTCCATAGAATCAAGCCCGCAACCACTTACATCCGGTGCATTGACTGCAATAACACCAAGGTCAACAGGTGAACAGTATTTAAGGAATTCAAAAATATTTTTTCTTAGGTTGCCCGCTTCATCAGCCGGTGTATGGTATTCAGCGGGTGTCATAGTTCCAAAAAGTACTGCTCCATCCCCCCATTCTTTAAATCCAAGAACATAATTTGTTGTTGTCCAGTAATCATTAATTAGTTCAGTCATGTCTCCTGTTATCCGTGCATGGGCGAAACTGTACCACCAGCCGTACCATTCAGTACCAACAGGTGTATGAGGCCCTTCAAAAATCGGGAATGAAGGATCAGTAGCTTCCCCGCTATATACATAGGATGGGTACCAGAGTTTTGTGCCGTCAAAGCCCAATTCAATGGAACCGCCTTCATAAGGTGCTGCATTTAAAAAGAGGTTTCCGCCAGATGATACCCAATCTTCAATTGCCGTAATATTCTCTTCAAGGAAGTCTTTAAATTCAACTGCAGTATATGATCCTCCGTCAATGTAAACAAAACATGTGTTTACGTTAAAAACAGAATCAGGATCCAGAGTGTCAAAAAATTTCTCCTCCCATGCCCCAGCGCCAAAGACTTCATCCATTTTATCAATATTATCAGAAGACGAGAATGGGTCTTCAGTTGACAGGTGGATATAGTAGGTATTGCTTCCGCTTACCGGAGTTAGGTGATGCACAGTTGTGCATAGCGAATCATTTGTAATATCATCATCACCCGGCAAGGCCGTCCATGAACAAAAATCATAAGGACCGATTACGCTGAAATCTTCAGTATCTGTAAAAGTCAACATGCCTGATTCACCCGGCAGTAGGGTACCTGAGTAAACATCTGAGTGAATAGTTCCGGTGTTTACCTGGTAATAAACTGTAAAATCAGATTGTGAATTTGTACCAAAATTTTGAACTTCAACTGTAACAGTTTCGGCACTGCCAAGTGAGGTAGTAGAAACAGGGTCAATCAATGCAATCACACCCAAGTCATCAGGAAACGGCTCAGATATAGTAAAATTATCGAATGCTATACCGTCATAATAAGGGTACCAACTGCCTGCAAAACGAAATCTAAACTTCACTTGGGGTTCGCCTGCAAGAAAAGTAAGATCATGGTGCGCTGTTTTCCAGCCGCCGCCTG
This sequence comes from Chitinophagales bacterium, assembly GCA_046160675.1. GTDB lineage: Bacteria > Bacteroidota > Bacteroidia > Chitinophagales > BACL12 > JACMJP01. Next base: position 31,421 of record JBJXHH010000117.1, on the reverse strand, counting down.
AGCCTACCCAGCCTGGTTCATAAATAGAGCCCGTCCATCCCAAGGAATAACCCGGACCTGTGTACCAGTTGTCTCCTGTTGAAATATCACCAACATAATCCCAACTCACACCAGCATCTAAAGAATATTCAAGCTGAGCTCCATCATAAAAATCATAAGTTGCCCACCAGATATCAAACTCAACGTAAGGAAGAACCAGGGATGTAAAATCGTAACACGGGCTTTCACAATAAGACGCCTCATAGTAAGCATAGTAACCATCCAAATTGGTAGCCCAAGATTTTATGCTAGTGGGCGTTCCGGGTGGAGGGCCTGTAATTGTAGTTGCGTCAGGTTCTCCCAGTTCCCAGGAACTGCTTGAGCCGTAATGTATCCATCCGGATTCCCCATCTTCAAAGTCTTCAACTGCAGGGAAAGTTGAGATTACAGGAATGGAGGTAAGGCTTACTTCTGACGTATCATTGGTATATGTATCGTCGCCTGAGATGATTGTATATGCTTTGATAGTGTAGTTTCCAATGTTTGATAAGTCGGCTGGTGTTGAAAATGTATAAGTACCTTCCTCTAAAGAGGCAATTGTTGAGCCTGTATATGATTCAACCACTGGGGTTAAAAGACCTAAAACCGGGTCATCTATTTGGTAGGCTACATCAAAACTGCTAGCATCATCTGTTCCTGCATTAAAAAGGTTCACTGTAACTGTTTCTGAACCTAAGCCGCAACCAGTTGCCAGAGATGTAATGGAGGTAACCCCCAAATCGTTTGCATCAGTATTAGGGATGTATATGGTATAATCTTCGGTTTCACCATAATAATAGTAGTCTCCGGATTCCGGGCATGGTTCCATCGAAGAATAATAGTAATACACACCCATTACCCGCAACCTTGTTGCACCCGGTGCAGCAGTAGCGGGTACTGTAAAGCTTTCACTTGTTGAAGTGGAAGTGTATTCTTCGGATGTAAATATTTCTTCGGATGTTTCAAAAGTACCGTCCTGGTCATAATCTATCCATGCCATGTAGTAATCGCCCCAACTACCATCATATACTGTGATTGTATAAGATGTGCTCAGATCAAGAGTGGTGGAATACGCCGTAAAATCATTGTATGAAGCGTCAGCACCGGAAGTATAGTCCAATGTGTTTAAGACTACCCGGTTAATGTACCAGCCATAGCCTGAAGAGCCAGATTCATACCAGTAATAGGGTATACAATACTGCGCTTGCAGACTTTGAATTGACGAAAATGACACAGCAAAAACTGTGAGGAGAATAAGTAAAGATTTTTTCATGCCAGGTAATTTTTTAGTTATAAAATACCGCTCCTAAAGTTACGTAACTTCTTTCGAACAATAAAAAAAACATACAAACAAATGACTGTAGCCTGACAGAAGAGGGTTTGGGGTAAAAGGAGGAAGCCAAAAGATATGTAATTCAATTGTTTAAGAGCCATTTAGTTTTGACGAATTAAAGTTGGAAATATTACCCAATTTCAATGGATTTTTTGTGTAATTCATTATCTTTAAACTGAAAAGCCAATTTCCGCCAGAGGTGGACAGCATGCAGGCTTGTAGCTTCCCTGTTTTCGCAATTCTTCCCGCTGTTGCGGGGGTTCCCCTTCGGGGGAATTTTTTTTAAATAGGCTTTTTTACAGCCTCCTTAATTGCTTCTATACTTAGCTTGCAGGTTACCCATTCTTTTTGATAAAAAGTATTGTATTTGTCGTAAAAACTTATTGCTGGGTTGTTCCAGTCGAGTACCTGCCAACGAAGCAGTTCAGCTTGTTCTTCTATACATTTTTCGAGTACAGAATCAAATAGCATTTTTCCAATTCCTTTTCCCCTGTAATTTTCAGTAACGATAAGGTCTTCCAGCCAGAGATATTTTCCTTTCCATGTACTGTATGCCCAATAGGTGAGAGCCATCCCTATTATACTTTTTTCCTTTGGTAAGTCAGTGTCTTCCGCCACGATTACATCAAACCTGTTTTCTTCAAATCCATCCCGCCTGTAAACCTCTTCAGTTGTACTTACCTGCTCAGGTGCTTTTTCAAAAACAGCGAGCTCATATACCAGCGTATGTATTTGCAACATATCCTCAGCTGAAGCTTTTCGCAAAATGATTTTCATGGAGGTAAAATTGGTAAATCTCTTGTAACCCAATGGATAGGAATTACCCAGTACTCTCGTTTTAAGCTAATTTTGCATAACAACCCTCTGTATGAAAGTTAAGACACTTAACGAATTTGTCATTGAACGTCAGTCAGATTTTCCCTATGCTACAGGCGAACTTACCCGGCTCTTAAGTGATATTGCCATTGCTGCAAAAATTGTAAATCGGGAGGTGAATAAGGCAGGACTGGTTGATATTCTCGGGGCCCAGGGCGAAGAAAATATTCAGGGTGAGCAACAACAGAAATTAGATGTTTATGCTAATCATCAGTTCATAAATGCGCTGAAAGCAGGAGGGGAGGTGATAGGATTAGCCAGTGAGGAGAATGAAGATTATGTGAACATGGATGGCGGAGTGAGCAGCAATGCAAAATATGTGGTAATGATTGATCCGTTAGATGGCTCCTCTAACATTGATGTGAATGTTTCTATCGGAACTATTTTTTCAATTTACAGAAGGATTACTTTTTCGGGACCTGCAACTTTGGAAGATTTCCTCCAAAAAGGAAGCGAACAAGTTGCTGCTGGGTATATTATTTATGGTTCATCAACCATGATGGTATATACCACTGGTTTTGGAGTTAATGGGTTTACTTTGGATCCGAGCATTGGTGAATTTTGTTTATCACATCCTAACATAAAAATCCCACATAGCGGAGTAATCTATTCAATCAATGAAGGAAACTATGTGCATTTTCCTGACGGAGTTAAAAAATACATCAAATTTTGCCAGGAAGAAGATGACTTAACTAAGAGGCCATACACATCAAGATACATTGGCAGCCTTGTGGCTGATTTTCACCGTAACATGTTGAAAGGGGGTATTTATATTTACCCCGAGACAGCAAAATCTCCAAAAGGAAAATTAAGGTTACTTTACGAATGCAACCCACTTGCATTTATTGCAGAACAAGCTGGAGGCCTTGCCAGTAATGGTTCCCGGCGGATTATGGAAATTGAACCGAAAGAGTTGCATCAGCGCTCGCCATTGTACATTGGCTCCTTAGAAATGGTAGAAAAAATTGAAGATTTTATTGCCAAATATGCCGAACAGTTAAGTAGTTAAAACATAATACTTACTATTCACTACTCAACATTCATTTCATATTCTTCATCTATCCGCAGGTTTCGTCCCTCACTTGCTTCTACAGCAAGCGCATCACATCGTTCATTTTCAGGATGCCCAGCATGACCTTTTATCCATACTAGTTTTATTTTGTGTTTAGCATAACTACGCATCAAGCGCAACCATAGGTCTTTGTTTTTCTTTTTCTTAAATCCGGTTTTCATCCAATCATAAACCCAGCCTTTTTCAATTGCATCAACAACATATTTTGAATCTGAATAGATGGTAACATCAAGGTTTTCTTTATTTAATGCTTCTAATCCTGCTATCACAGCCATGAGTTCCATTCGGTTGTTAGTTGTTTTTCTAAAGCCGGAAGAAAGTTCTTTTTCATGTTTATTATATTGCAAAATTGCTCCAAAACCACCGGGTCCGGGGTTTCCTTTAGCGGCTCCATCAGTAAATAGCTTCACCATAAGATGCAAATTGAATCAAATTTTCTTACTCTATTTAGATTTTCCTTCTAAAATGTAAATATATTTGACAGCTAATTTCTAACTATGAACAGAACCACACATTACTTCTTAGCCTGCTTCTGCTTATTTTATTCCTGTACCTCTCAAAAAGGAACTGTTGAAATTGACACCCTCTCCAAAAAAGTTTTTGAGTCACTTAGGGATGATGATTTTGGAGGGCTTCGAGAAATTATACCTAATGAATCCGGATTTGAAAAAATTCTTGCCCTACAGGGGAAAGACGACAACGGCGATGTAGAAAAACAGTTTGATGCTTTTCTTATCCAGTGTGAAACAGATTTTAAAGCGGTGAGAAGCAATATTTCAGATTGGTATGGTTCTACTTATTTGAATACAAATAGTCAAACAGCGAAAGAAGAGAGTGTGACTTTTTCTTCTGTAACTACAAAATTTAAACAAGGAGAAGTAAATCGAAAAATTTCTTTCACTGCTGCTAAAATCGGCGGAAGATGGTTTTATTATGCAGATCTAAAATTACATGAGAAAGATCATGGCGAAAACAACATGCCCGAAAGTGTATAAAAAATAACTCCTGTAAATCAAATATTTTAAAGGCTTCCAGCGTTCCTTATCAACATATTCCTGTTAGTTGATTTCAAACAAGATGCTGAGTGTATACATCAAATATGTCCTAACTTCGGCACAATTGTAGCATGGCCGGAATTAAAGTGAAGGCAATTTTGCAAAAAGCAATAAAAACGGAGAACTATTGCACCTTACATACATTATTTTGTAAACTGATGCAGATGAAACAACAAGTTGTAAATTTTTTTTTCTACTTATGTGTTTTAATTTGTTTGCCAACTGAAATAAAGGCACAGCAATCATTCATTTATACTGACTCTTACAGGGATTATAAAACCGGGCTTGAACTTTTTGAGCAAAAAAAATATGCAACTGCGCAAGTGTTTTTTGACAAGGCTGCAGCTCAAATTCCCGATGAGGCAAAAGAAGAAATCTTTATTTATAAAACTTACGCTGTGTACTATGCGGCCATTTGCGCCATTGAATTGAACAATCCTGATGCTGAAAGGCTCATGCTGGATTTTATTCATGAGTATCCCGGCAACCCGGTAATGGGTGCTGCCTATTTTCAACTTGGAAATATTTATTTTAAAAAAAGACAATTTACTGATGCCCTTGAATGGTATGACAAGGTGGATATTTATGACCTTGACAAAGATGAAGTGGATAAATACAGGTTTCAATATGCCTATTGTTTATTTACTAAAAAGAGATTAGAGGAAGCAAAAAAATTATTCTTGCAATTACGGGAAAAAGAAGGGCCCTACTATTACCCAACCAATTATTACTATGGTTTCATTGAATATTATGACGGGCATTATGACGAGGCTCTGAAATATTTTCAGCGGGTGCAGAATGAAGAAAAATATGCACTGGTAATTCCTTATTATATCTGCAACATTTATTATCAGAAGGGGCAGTATGATGAGTTGATAAATTATGCTGAGCCTCTCATGTCAAACACTAAACTGAGTTATTATGAAGAAATAAATCAACTGATCGGGCAAGCATATTTTTATAAAAAAGATTACAAAAAAGCCTTGCCTTACTTGCAGTACTATATTGAAAAAAGCCGCAATGAAAGGGCTGAAGACTATTACCAACTTGGGTATGCACAATACAGGCTCAATGATTATAAAAGCGCCGTTGAAAGCCTCGAACGATCAAGCGGTGATAATGATACACTCACTCAGCAAAGCATGTTTGTGTTGGGCGACTGCTATATAAAACTGAAAAAGAAAGAAGATGCCCGAAATGCTTTTATGGAAGCATCAAGAACCGACATTGATAAGAAAGTGCAGGAAAATGCATTGTTCAATTATGGAAAATTATCTTATGAGTTGGAATATTATCCAGCTGCTGTTACAGCATTAACTGATTATCTGAAAAAATATCCTAAAGGATCTAATAAAACCGAAGCTCAGGAAATTCTTGCAGAATCACTTCTTAACTCTAATGACTACACAGAAGCAATAGAAGTGATAGACAACATTCCTGACAAAAGCCCCAAGTTAAAATCTGCTTATCAAAGAGTTACTTATTTCAGAGGAGTTCAATTGTTTAATGAGGGCGATTATAATGAAGCGGATAAAATGTTCTCAAAATCTCTTGATAATAAAATTGATGATGCGCTATACGCTGCCTGCCATTTCTGGCTTGGCGAAATTGATTATAGCAGGGAAAAATTCCAGCTTGCAATCAGCGATCATTTAAAATTCCAGGACTTAGCAAAGGTTGCAAAAAACCTTCCGAAAGAAACTACAAATGCCTTTTCAAATTATACCATTGGCTACGCATATTTTAAGACAAAAAATTATGCAAATGCATTAAAATATTTTGAAAAAACTACACAATCTCTTAAGGTTGGAAGAACTGCTACGCAGGAAAACGATATAGCCCTTGATGCTACCCTGCGCCTTGCAGATTGTTACTTCATGACCAAGAGTTATGCAAAAGCAGAAAGTAATTATGCTAAAATCATTGACAATAATTATAAAGGGTCAGATTATGCGTTGTTTCAGAAAGGGATGTTACATGGCTTACAGAAAGAATATACATCCAAAATTTCCAGCATGGGGCAGTTGGTTAGTAAATATTCTACATCTATCTATGTTGATGATGCGATGTATGAATCCGCAAATACTTATTTCATTACCGGGAAAAACCAGGATGCGATAAACGGGTTTAAAAAATTACTTTCTGATAAACCAAACAGTAATTACACGGTAAAAGCATATTTGAAACTTGGTTTGATTTATTATAACCTCGGCGAGTATGAAACCTCAGAAGGATATTATAAAACCGCTTATGAACTCTCACCCAACAGTGCTGAAGGGGCTGAAGCCAAAGATGCTTTGAAAGATATAGCTACAAAAACCGGCGATGTAAGTGGCATTGATGATATTGTTACAAAATCAGAGAAAGACTCCATTTTATATTATGCTGCTCAAAATAAATACGATGCAGGAAATTATAAAGACGCAGTTCCTGCATACAGCGAATACCTGAAACAATTCGCAAAGGGATACTTTAGAATAAATGCCTATTTCTACCGGGCTGAAAGTTATTTTAAACAAGAAGACTATCTGAAAGCCTTACCTGATTATGAAGTGATCATTGATGAGAACAAAAAACAATTCCTCGAATCATCTTTACTAAGGGCGGCATGGATAGCATATTATCAAAAGCAGGATTATAAAACCGCAAATGAATATTATGGCAAATTATATGACGTTGCTGATTATAAAGAAAACACTTTTGTAGCCATGAAAGGTTTGCTCAGAACTTCTTATTTCCTGAATGATTATGATGATGTGATTACGAATGCAAACAGGATCCTGCAATCTGACCTGGTAACAAACACTGAACGTATTGAAGCAAATTATTACCTGGGTAAAGCATGGCTTGAAAAAAACAACATTGATAAAGCCTATGATGCCTTTAAGAAAACAGCTGATTTAACAACAAATGAACAGGGAGTGGAAGCAAGGTTCCTGATGGCGGATATATTATTTCAGAAAGGAAAATTAGAAGATTCAAAGAAACAATGCCTTGAAATAATTAATGACATGCCCGCATATGAGGAATGGGTGATACGAAGTTATATTTTACTAGCTGATATTTCTGCAGCAAAAGGGGATTATGCCCAGGCAAAAGCAACCCTGAACAGTATTATTGATAATTACGAAGGCGACCCTGCATTGATTGAACTGGCAAAACAAAAACTGGAACAGGTGGAAGAAATGGAAAAAAGCAATCAGCGCCTGCAGCATAATGATAACACTGGCGATGAAGAAGGGGTGGAAGAGTTAGAATTTGATAATAAGTAAAAAGATATTTTTCCTATGTTGAAGAATTTAAAAATCATTGTTTGTTTTTTGATCATGAATCTTTTATTTCATCCCCTACTTGCCCAGGTTGGCTCAGAAGAAGTGGATGTTGTAGTGGGTTATAATCCCATTCTTGGCGATGCAGTAAAAGTGAATGTTCAAGGAGAAATTCCAAAAACAACTTCAAAACCGGATACACTTTCTTACAATATAAAAACTGATTTATTTAAAGTTCCTTACAGGCCTTTGAAGGTAAATCCTATCGCTCTGCCCAAAGAACCACCCCAAGACCTGGATAATTTATATGTGAAGGCAGGTTTCGGTACACAAACAACGCCCTTGCTGGAAGCCTATTTCAATTCAAAACAATCTGATAAATATAAACTCGGAATCCACGGGCAATATATATCTTCTAATGGCAAAAGAGAGAACCAGGATTACAGCGATATTGATCTTGGAGCTTCGGCAAAATTCTTCTTCAATAAAGAAGTAACCATGCCTATAAATGTATTTTATACAAATGATGTTTTACATTATTACGGGTACGATGAAGAGGTTGAAAATTATAAGGCGATAGATGTAAAACAACGGTTTCAAAATTTTGGATTGAATCTCGGTGTAGAAAACATTACGGAGAATAGCTTAAAAACTGATTACAAGATCAATGGTGGTTTTTCAAGAATTAGTGATATTCAAAAATATAGTGAACTAAACCCCTTTGTTTCTATTTGGGTGAAACGACCTAATGAGGAACAAGACGGGCATTCCTATGGGGGAACCTTGTTGGTTGATCATTACCAGTACAACGGGCCGATCGATTATAAAAATACAATCATAGGCGTAAAACCGTTTTATAATATCATGCAGGATGATTGGAGTCTTCAGGCTGCATTTGAGTTTAATGTAGATGATGCGGGCGAATTTGAACCTCTGCCAGATGTAGAATTTGCTAAAGACCTGATAGGCGAAAAACTTGTATTTGTAGTTGGAGCGCATTCCTATTTACAAAGAAATTCCTTTAAAGGACTGACAGACGAAAATCCTTTTCTAGGAGACACAATTGATTTTAAGAAAAGTATTTTTTATGAATATTACGGGGGTATAAGAGGCTCCACCTACGGAAATTTTTCATTCAATATAAAAGGATACCTGAAAGATGTTTACGACCTATCATTCTTTATAAATGACAGTTTAGACCTAAAACGTTTTGTTGTAGAATATTCTGATGCGAAGATGACAGGAGTTAACGTTGAACTGAGTTATTTCACGGCAGGGAAGCTGCGTATTATGGGCGCTGTTAATGCATTCACTTTTTCTGAGATCAAAGAATTTGAAAAACCCTGGCACATTCCTACTTTGGAATGGACGTTGAGTACTGCATATCATTTCAACAAAAAACTGCAGGCAGGGATTGACATTTTTGGTGTGAATAAAAGTTATGCCCTTCTCCCCAGTAATGTTGTAGAAACGATAGATGGAACTGTTGACCTTAACTTTCATGCTATGTATACTTATTCAAAGTACTTTAATATTTTCGTTAATCTGAATAACATAGCAGGTTATACATACCAACGCTTCTTTAACTACCCCAGTTATGGGTTTCAGGCAATTGGCGGAATTTCATTCTCATTTTAATATTCACAGGTTTTCCACAACTCTTGAATTGAGTTTAAATATCCGTTAAATTTGATTGATATTTGAGCCGCATAAGAAAATTGGAAACTGTTGTTAAACATATTAGTAAGTTACTTTTTGATCACAATTGTGTAATTGTTCCAGGATTGGGTGGATTTGTAGCAAATTATCAATCCGCTAAAATGCATCCGGTTTCTTACATTTTTAATAGTCCTGCGAAATCTTTAGCCTTTAACATCAATCTGAAACATAATGATGGCTTACTGCAATATCAGTTGGTTGCCGAAGAGCATATTTCCCCATTAGAGGCTGAAATACAGATCAAAAACTTTGTTGATGATGTACAAATAACCTTAGCAAAAAATCAAATTTATAAGTTGCAACATATCGGGAGGCTCATGCACGATATTGAAGGAAACCCGCAATTTGTTCCTGATGCTACTGAAAACTATTTGCAGGAAGCATTCGGGCTTTACAATTTCACCGCTGACCCCATCACCAGGAAAGGTACTGTAATCAAACATATCGAACCGGGACATCTGAAACCAGTTCCGGAAAAGAAACAAAAAGTAAAAAGGTGGATTCCTGTTGCTGCGTCAATTTTACTTGCATTAATCGGATTGCAAATATTCCTGCAGTCCGGAAAAAAAGGATATAACCTTTCAGAGTTGATGGATTTGCAAGGGTTGTTCAGTAAAAAAGAATTTATTGCCCGTCAGGTTGTTCAACCAAACTTACAACTCAATAAAACCTTTATTCAAAATTATCGCCCTGTCGAAATTCCTATAATTGATTCAACTCTTCTTGTTGATACAATTCAAATTGAGAAGCTTATTCCTAAACCAGTTCAAGAGGAAGTTATTTTAACAAGCCAATCATCAACTTACTCTATTATTGCAGGAGTGTATGGCAAAATAGAATATGCCGAAGTAATTATTTCAGAACTCCGTGAAAAAAATTTCCAGCCTGAGATCATTTCAAAGAATGGAAACTATATGATTGCACTAGCAATACCCGTTAATGAAAACCTTGTAAAGTACCGTCAATCTTTTGCAGATGCTTCAGGCATATCTGATGCCTGGGTGATGAAAAATAAGTAATTCTGCACCTTCTTTGTACAATTGGTATTTTGCATAAATCACTCATCTTTAGTATATTCCTTACCTTTGCTACTTATCAGCAAAAATGTTATCATTTGAAAAGCTTGGGTTAAGTGAAAAGATTTTAAAAAATATTACACAGTTAGGTTTCGTTACACCAACTCCCATACAAGAAAAAGTAATTCCGGTTTTATTGCAGCAACAAAGCGATCTTGTAGCCCTGGCGCAAACAGGAACAGGAAAAACAGCCGCTTTCGGGCTGCCTCTCATTGATCTTTGTACTGAAAAGAATAAACATACACAGGCACTTATTCTTGCGCCCACCCGTGAATTGTGCATGCAAATAACCAAAGACATGATCCGGTACTGCGAGAATGTTAAACCGTTTAACATAGTACCGGTTTACGGAGGGGCGAGCATAAGTGAGCAAATAAGAAAGATTAGGAAGGGTGCACAGATAGTTGTGGCCACACCGGGTAGATTAATTGACCTGATGGAACGCAAAGCATTGAATATTTCAGCTATTCAGTATTTTATACTGGATGAAGCAGATGAAATGCTGAACATGGGTTTTAAAGAGGATATCGATACTATTCTTTCATTTGCACCACAGAAGAAAAATGTATGGTTGTTTTCAGCAACCATGCCGAGAGAAGTGCGTTCCATTTCTAAAAATTACATGCATGAGCCTGTAGAGATAAGTGCAGGAAGCTTACAGAAAGGAAATGAGAATATTACACATCAATATATGTTAGTGCAGGAAAAAGATAGGTATGAAGCACTAAAAAGAGTTCTGGATTTTAATGTTGATATTTTTTGCCTTGTGTTTTGCAGAACAAAAGCAGATACACAGCATGTTGCTGATAAACTCATGAAAGATGGTTATAATGCAAATTCCCTGCATGGAGATCTTTCTCAAAACCAGAGGGATGCCGTAATGAAAAGTTTCAGAGATAAGACCTTGCAGGCTTTAGTAGCTACAGATGTGGCTGCAAGGGGTATCGACGTTGATAATATTTCCCATGTGATTAATGTGAATCTTCCTGACGAGGTTGAGAACTACTTACACCGCAGTGGGCGTACAGCAAGGGCAGGGCGCAGGGGTATATCTCTTGCACTTGTAACAAAAAAAGAACTTTATAAGATCAGGCAGATAGAAAAGATAAATAAGATAGAATTTGAACGAGTTAGCATTCCAACCGGCACTGAAGTTTGTAAGAAACTTTTCCTCAATCTTGTGAGCCGGATCAAGGAAGTACATATCAATGAAGACGAGATAAAACCACTTTTACCGGCTGTATATAAAGAACTCATGTCGCTGGAAAAAGAAGATATCATAAAGCGATTTACATCATTGGAATTCAATCACCTGTTGGATTATTACAGAGATAAAGATGACCTGAATGTGTTTGAAAGGGAAAGTACTACACATGACAGGTATGAAAGAGATGGAAGGAAAAAATTTGACAGGAAAGAAAAATTCAGCAGCGAAAGCCGTTATGCAACAGGCGAAAAACTTTTTATAAATCTCGGGAAAAGAGATGGTTTCGATCTTCCCAAATTTTTATCTCTTGTACATGATCGTAGTGGGGTGAAAGGCCAACGCATCGGGCGTATTAATATGAAAGGTGTTTATACTTTTTTTGAGGCTGAACCCGAGGTTGCAAAAATTATTACCAAGAGCTTACATGGTACAGAATACAAAGGAAGGTTTATTAGGGTAGAACGTTCATCGGGTGAGGAAGGGGATTATCCGAAAAAAGAGAAACAGCTTGATGGCAAGAAAAAAAGCGGGAAGAAATATTAACTGAAAAAGTTTTATTTCGGCTTCTTATATACATTCTCCAGAACATTCATGCTTTTCTTGTACCAATCATCCTGCATGTCAAAACCGAAACTGATAGAAGAGATACAACTGTTTTCCACTTTCCCTGCATCTGCGTCATCAATGTAAATCCGATACTTACCGGGTTGGAGGGCGATGGGGTATAGGTTTTGAATTTTCAGGTCGATGATGGAAAATTTTTTGTCTTCAAACAGGTTATCTACTGAGTGAAAACGTATAATATTTGGTTTGCTTCCATCAGTAAATGTTTTATCATCATACCAGTTCCCATTATAAATTCTTACGAAACTCACAGGCTGCATAAGTTCAAATTCAATATATTCTCCTTCGCCGGTTCCTTCAGCCCCTTCACACCAGCAGGTTTGCATTTGCAGGTTTTGTTTACCCCAGTTGGTAGTATCATTTTCATTAAAATTGCTGACATCAAAAGCGTAGGCGGGGTGTCCGCTTTGCTGAAGATTGAGCTCTAAAATTCCATTCTTGCAACCGGCTTTAAGCAAGCTATTCAGTTCAGATGGATAAGCTTTCGGGCGAAAATCTTTCGCAAGAAAATCAAGATCAGTAGGGTTTCCTGTTTGATAAGTTTTTATGCTGTCACTTACGATCACTTCGTTTGTCTGCAAAAAATTTCGATTGTTAATTTGTTTGTTTTCCTTTGTGTAAGAGGATGCTGAAATGTTTTTTATTGCTGAAGGTATGAGTAATCTTTCCGTGGTTTCAGAAGTTTTTCCGCATGCGTTTTTGTCGTTTAAAACTGCATAAAACCCGATATGTTGTTTTCCAGTTTGGGGAGTGCTTTTTATAATAAGTACCTGTTCTTTTTCACCTGTGAATTTAGTGGTGTACTTATACGAAGAAGGAAGAACTGGGGTTACAGCAAAAGCATCATGCCGGATATACAAGTTCTTAATACTCCCTTCCCAGTTTTTATCATAACTAATTTGATAGGGGGCAAAAATTTGTTTTTCTGTGATTCCACAAATTGTTGAAGGCAGTTTCATGAAACATAGAAGATTAAATTGTTCGTTAGGATTGAAAGAGAAATCAGTGCTAAATTTTATTTCCATCACCAACACTTCAGTATCTTTTGTGAGGTTGTAAGGATCTTCATCCATCCAGCGGAATTCAATCATAATTTTTTTATACTGACTACGCTGGTTATTTTTAAAGATTTCAGCAATGATTCCCATTGCTTTCAAGTTTTGAGAATTTACATACCTTCTTACAAACAGCCTGTCCTGGAAGTTTTCTTTCAGTTGTTTCCTTATATCAATACCCGGATCCTGCACTTTAAAAAGGTCACTGAACACGATAGCAAGTTTAGCAAGCATATCGCTGCGCAGGCCCGGGCGAAATTCATTAAAGTACAAGGTTACAGGCTGCATAACTGTAAAGTTTCCATAACTGGCATTTGTATTTTTGAATTCATACAACACATCATACAAAACTGATGTATCAAGCGCCCGGATATGTATCAGTTCATTCTGTAAACTAATACCATACGTTTCGCCCTCTGGTTTCAGGTTGCCGGTAGAGGTAGAAACGCCGTTAAAAAAAGAAGTTGATGTTTGCGCCTGGATTTGTAAAATTGAGAAGATCAGGGAAACGAAGATCAGTTTTTTCATTATGCTGTTTATATAGCGCTGCCTGTTACAAAAAATTGTACCAATAACGCAGTGTTCCTGTTACTATTGTTTATTAATAAAATTTAGAACAACGAAAGAAGAGTCCTGCAAAATCAAGCATTTCTCCCAAGTCACTTACTTTCACCTTCCCTAACATAAATGCCATTTGCGGGTTTGTTCTTTCCCATTCTACATCTTCATACACAGTATCTTTAGCTGTAACCAGGCATTTCGCATCCCCTGTTAATCCCTCTGCAACATCTATTTTTCCATCCTCGATTGTTATTGTGTAATGCCCGCCTCTTTCTCCACTTATATCAAAGTGGAAAACTGTTTCATAGCCTGGTTCTGCTTTTTCGGGTCTGAAACGATCTTTCAATGATAAAATGATTTCCCGAGCTGTTTCCGGTTTTTGCATGTGTAAATGTTTATCCTGAATTACTGATAATCCGGCAAAATTACATGGAATGCTACATATTTTTGCCGGAGATTTTAACACAATGGCTGATAAATGCAGGATTGATAAATGGTTATGGGCGGTTAGGCTCTTTAAAACAAGAACCCTTGCTGCTGATGCTGTAAGTACTGGAAAAGTAAAGGTAGATGAAGAAAATGTGAAGCCGGCTTATTTGCTTACAACAGGAAGGGTTCTTAACATAAAAAAGGGATTGGTAAAATATAAATACAAGGTACGAGGTATAATTGATAAAAGAGTTTCAGCACAAATTGCAGCTCAATATTATGAAGATATTACTCCTGAAGAAGAACTTTTGAAACTGAAAATGAAAGAATTTTTTCCTGCTGCTTTCCGTGAAAAAGGAACAGGTCGTCCGACGAAAAAAGAGAGGAGAGACCTGGATGAATGGATGGACGGATAAAAATTTTTGACCCTGACTTTTATTTCATCAGTTAAAATCCTTCCCTTCAGCTAATTTCTTTTTAGCATCTTCTAACGTTGCTTTCACCTGCGGGTTCGGACTTAAGGTGAGAGCAGCATCAACAAATTTCATAGCATTTTTATAATCACCCGTTGCAGAATACCCTCTGGCTAATCCGAGATTCGTAACGGCATCGTTCGGAAATTTTTTGTAGTTCATTTTGAAAACTTCCAGGGCTTCTTCATTTTTTTTCTGCCCCTGTAACCCCCGGGCATAAAAATGCACTGCCAGCATAGGTGCAGATGGATCTTTGATGGCTTCTGTCATCAGGGCTTTGGCTTCATCTTTCCTACCCATGCTGTCAAGAACTGTGGCCTTGCAGTTCATAGTTGTAAAATCTTTCCTTGCAGTAAACGCATATGTACTCCCTGTTATGGCTTCATCAGCCCATTGTAATGCAGTCTCCAGGTGAATTTTATTTGTAGCGCAAAACAAAGCAGCGTTAACGAAATTGTTGTAATCAAAGCCCGGTGCAGTCTGCAGTTCTTTGCTTAGTTGCTGAAAGTAAACTTCATTTATATCCGGAACAGAAATTTTTACAGGCACGGCTACATTTTCCCATTGCATTTCAAACGTACAACTTGAGGCCTGCCGGTCAGTAAATTCATAAGTAAGCCACTCAGTAAATTCATTTTTTTCAGGTTTTACAGTTACTCGCAATGCGTCCTCTTCAGGTTTGTAAGAAAAACTCCCCCAGGCGGTGGAGTTGTTTGAAAAAATAATTATCCATTCTTCTAATCCAGTAACCATGTGCAGGCCATAAGTTCCAGCCTTAATCGGTTTCCCTTCAACCATAACATCATGTGAAAAAGAAATTGTTGTATTTTCATTTGCCCCTGCTCGCCATGGTGAAGGATTCTCATCGCTGGATATTCCGAATTGTAAGTTCGCAAAACCGTAAGGGACTAATTGCCCCCAGATCTTACCTTCTCTGCCATCTACATTGGGTGAAGAATAATTAATGCTTACACTTACAAGGCCCATGTTTTGTGAAACACTGCTTTTTTGGTTATCTCCACTAGGAGGTAGCGTTAGTTGTGCATATAGAACGTTACTATATAATGTAAGCCCAGAGATAAGTAAATAGAGGTAAGAAAGTTTTCGCATAGCTTGTAGTTTCAACCAAAAGTATCTAAGCCTATTCAAAGAACAAGAATATAATTAGTTAATTGTTGTTACTTTTAGTTAAATGAAAACTCTTTGGAAAATCAAAATGCGATTTTTGATTAGAGGTTAACAACATGAAAGATAGCAGCTTAACTATGTTCGTAAATTTAACATGGCAAATGTATTCCGTGTTTGTCTTAATTTCATTTACCTAAACGTTATAGTCGTATAAATAACACTAAAAAGAATAATTCAATGAAAAAGTATTTATTATTATTTCGGGGCGGCGATGCCCGCAGAATTGAACAACAGAAAAGCCCTGAAGAATGGCAGGCACATATGTCAAAATGGATGCAGTGGATGGCTGCACTTACTGAGCAGAAAAAGTTTGTTGGAGCGGAACCTTTATCAAATAAGGAAGGAAAGGTACTGACAGGTACAAAAAAAATATTGACTGACGGGCCTTACATGGAAGGTAAAGAAATAGTTGGAGGATACCTTATCTGCCTTGCAAATAACTATGATGAAGCGGTGGAAATTGCAAAGGGGTGTCCCATTTTTGAGCATGACGGGATTGTAGAAGTTCGGGAAATAGAGGAGTTGAATGCTGATCATTCAAGGAAATAGTTTAGAAAAAAAAGTAACTCATATATTTTTTCGTCGAGGTTACTTTTTTGTACTTTTATTTCACAAAACTCAAACTATGCCGACTAACAAACAGGTTGAAACTCCGGTCAATATTGAGTTTTACAAGAAGTTGGTAGCAACAGTTCCCGGCATTGAACTCAAGGGCGCCAGTATGCCTTACACTTCACTCAATGGCAACATGTTTTCATTTCTTGATAAGTTTGGCTCCTGCGGAATCCGTTTACCTGAAATAGAACGGGAGGCATTTTTAAAAAAATATAAAACAACTTTATTTCACACACAGGGAACTGTACTGAAAGAATATGTAACAGTGCCTGATGCTTTGCTGAAGGACACAAAAGAATTAAATTTTTTTTTCAGCATGAGCTATAAATATGCGAAAACATTGAAAGCAAAACCGGCTAAGAAAACTTCTAAAAAGTGAATAAGAATAAAAAAGTTGATGACTTTCTGAAAAAGAAAGACCACCCGATGACAAAAGAAATTCAGCGGGTGAGAGAAATTATCCTTGCTGCTGACAGCAAGATAGAAGAAGATATAAAATGGAACGTACCGACATTTATGTACAAAGGAAACATGGCCTCCTACTTCATGAATGCGAAGGAATTTGTGAGCCTGCTGTTTCACTCAGGCTCCAAAATACCTGATAAATCAGGGCTTTTGGAGGGAGACGGCAAACTGGCAAGAGTAGCGAGGTTTACAGGTATGGATGATATTGAGAAGAAAAAAAAGAAACTTGAAGGCGTAGTAAAAGCCTGGATAAAACTGCAAGATGAAAAGTAAAAATATCTTTTGATATTTACCTTTATCTGAGATAGTAAAATTAAATTTCAATTAGTATGACAAAATCAGAAGAACTTTTTTTTCAAATTGCGAAAGATCTGAAAGACGGCAAACTGAGCAAGATGTTCGGTTGCGACTGTATTAAGGCCCCCAACGGCAAGGCTGTGTGCATGATGTGGCAGAATGAACTTGTGTTTAAGATGGAAAGCGATTATGAAAAAGAAGCAATGAAGCTGAAAGGCGTTCATGTATTTTCACCGATGGAAGGAAGAACGATGGGAGGATGGATACAGGTTCCTTTTTCCCATTCTAAAAGATGGATGGAATTTGCAAAAAGATCAATGCAGATAGTGAAAAAAATTAAAGTGGAAAAAAAGGGGGTGGCAAAAAAATTAGTAAAAAAAAATAACTAACTGAAAATAATTTATTTCTACTTCAACTCAAACCAACCAAGTTATAGATCATCTTTTTCGACATGAATCGGGAAAGATTGTAGCAGTATTGACCAAAATCTTTGGGCTTACAAATATTGAAATTGCAGAAGATATTGTACAAGATGTGTTGCTCAAAGCCCTGGAAAACTGGAAACTGAAGGGCATTCCGCAAAATCCTTCTGCCTGGCTCATGCTGGCGGCGAAAAACAAAACGCTTGATTTTTTGCGACATCGAAAACTAGAAGAAAAATATGCAAAGCAGATCACTCCGTTATTGCAATCTGAATATACCATCGGGACAACTTTGAACAACTATTTTTCAGAAAATGAAATAAAAGACGATCAGCTTAGGATGATGTTCGTATGCTGCCATGAAGCCATTAACGAAGAATCACAAATTGCATTGATCCTGAAGACCCTTTGTGGTTTCAGTATCCCGGAAATTGCAAAAGCTTTTCTTACAAACGAAACAAACATAAACAAACGATTATACAGGGCGAAGGAAAAATTCCGGGAGTTAGATATCCAATTCGAAATACCCTCTGTTGCCGAAATAGAGAACAGGTTAGATCGTGTTTTGAAAGCATTATATCTGCTGTTTAATGAGGGATATAACTCAACGCATAATGATAGTTTGATCCGTGAAGATCTTGCAGCTGAGGCATTACGACTGAATATAATTTTAGCGCAACACCCTTCGGGCGATATTCCTAAAACACATGCCCTGCTTGCGTTAATGTACTTTCATGGGGCTAGGTTTTCGGCAAGGTTAGATGGTAAAGGAAATATTTTACTGCTGAAAGAACAAGACAGGAGCCTTTGGGATAGTGAGATGATTCAAGCAGGAATAGAAACATTGGAAAAAGCATCGGAAGGAAATGTAATCAGTACCTATCATATTGAAGCGGCAATAGCTTGCGAGCATTGTATTTCAAAAAGTTATGACTCTACAAACTGGCATAACATTCTGAATTATTACGACGGGTTACTTGCTATATCGCCCTCACCCTTAATTAAACTAAACCGGGCGGTCATTATTGCAGAAATCCGGGGAGCTGATGCAGCTTTAACAGAACTAATGAATATTGAACAGGAATTGAATTCATATTATTTGTTATCAGCAACCCGGGGTGATCTGTATTTTCAGAAAAAAGATTTTCCAACTGCCAGTAAAATGTATAAGCAAGCTTCAAGTTTAACTTCATCGCCTGTGGAAAAAAAACTACTGCAGAAAAAAATAGAACAATGTGTATTATCAATCAGTCAATAACTTATAGGAAATGAAAACAAAAACCTTCACCCAACAAATTCAATTTAATACTACTCCACAACAATTGTATGATATAATCATGTTGGAAAAACTGCATGCCGAAGTAATGCAAGCAGACGCTAAAATTTCAAATAAAGTAGGTGGAAAATTCGATATTTGGGATGGTTATATCACTGGGAAGAATGTTGAGCTTATCATAGGCAAAAAAATTGTGCAAGAGTGGCATGCTCTAGAAATGCCCCTTGGGCACATCTCTCTGGTTACATTTGAATTTATCCCTCAAAAAAGTAACACCACTTTGCTGAAGTTTACACATGCAAATGTACCAGTGGATGTTTCTGCAAACTATGAGAAAGGGTGGGTAGAAAACTATTGGGAGCCTATCAAAGCATGGTTGAAGGATTATAAGTAACATCTTTTAGGATAACAATCATTCACCAGTTTCCGGCAAAAGTCATTTATTGGTTAAAATTGGTTTGCTGGCAAACCTTTTACATCCCTTTACCCCCTACATTCATTATCTTTACTTGAAATTTTAAGACGAATATGAAAAAAATCGGTTTTCTCCTCACAACTCTATACTGTTTTTACACAGTTCAAGCACAATTAAATATTGAATTTCTTGGGCAACTTGAATATAGCTCCCAGCTTGCAAACCTTACCGGGTGGGCTGATGGGGCGGGCAATGAGTATGCAATTGTAGGTACAGAAGACGGAACCTCTATAGTTGATATAACTGACCCGACTGACCCCGTGGAGGTTCAATTTATAGATGGGGTGAACAGCATTTGGAGGGAAGTGAGAACATGGGAACAATACGCTTATGTAGTTACAGAAGGCGGTGGCGGTTTATTGTGTATTGACCTTTCAGGCTTGCCGGGTTCTGTTGAAACAAACTTTACTGACGGCGGAGTTGGCCTTTCTTCAGGGCATACTGTTTTTTGTGATGAGAATGGTTTTGTTCATGTATTTGGTGGAAATACTTCAGGTGGTGGGGATGCTATTTTTGACGCAAATGTTGATCCCATGAATCCTGTTTTTGTAGGCGAGGTTGATACTTGGTATATTCATGATGGTTATGTTAGGGGAGATACACTTTGGGCAGGTAACATATATGAAGGGCAGTTTTCTGTTTGGGATCTATCTGATAAATCATCTCCTGAACTTCTGGCTACTCAAAACACACCAGACAATTTCACACACAATACATGGCTCACTGATGATGGAAACTATTTATTCACAACAGATGAAGTTACTAATGCAACAGTAGCATCTTATGATGTTAGCGACTTGACAGACATAAAGGAACTTGATCAGTTCCGTGCAAACCCCGGCACAAATTCTATCCCTCACAATACTTTTGTTTTCGGAAACTTTTTAGTAACCGCTTATTATACAGACGGCGTAGTGATTACCGATGCAACATATCCTGATATCATGATAAAAACAGGGGAATATGACACTTCTCCTTTCAGTGGAAGCGGGTTTAGCGGCGCTTGGGGATGTTGGCCTTACCTGCCTTCAGGAAATATCATTGTGAGTGATATGCAGGAAGGTTTATTCATTTTGGGACCTACCTATGTGCAGGCATGTTATGTAGAAGGAGATGTTACCGATGCATCAAGTGGTGCAAATATTTTTGGCGCAACCGTTGAAATTGTTGCGTCTTCTGCATCTACTTCCACTGATATTACAGGCCATTATGCAACAGGGCTTGCAGAAGAAGGTTTATATGATATCACTTTTTCAAAAACCGGGTATTCTTCGGAAACTGTTACAGGTGTGAGCCTCACAAGCGGTGACATTGTTACAGTTGATGTAGAGCTGGAGCCGCTTTCATCGTACGTTTTCAGCGGGCAGGTGGTGGATGCTCTTACCGGTACAGGTGTTGCTAATGCTGCTGTTTTCGTTCAGGGTGAAACCATTTCATATGAAACTACAGCTGATGTTTCAGGAAATTTTTCTTTCTCAGCCATTTATGAAGACACTTACGATGTGTTCGGAGGTAAATGGGGATACATGACAACTGAAGAACCAGACTATGCATTTTCATCAGGTGATGTACTCACTTTGTATGTGAATAAAGGATACTATGATGATTTTATTCTTGATTTTAACTGGGATGCTTCTGATGACGGTGCATCAAGCGGTTTCTGGGTTAGAGATGTTCCTATAGGAACAGAACTTTCAGGAGTATCAGCAAACCCGGGAGAGGATGTTGACGGTGACTTTGGAAATAAATGTTATGTTACCGGGAACGAAGGTGGCTCAGCAGGTGATGATGATGTTGACAATGGTCATGTTTTTTTAGAATCACCGGTATTTGATATGAGTACTTATTCAAACCCTCACATCAGTTTTTATTATTGGTTTGATAATGATGGCGGCTCCGGAACTCCGAACGATGTACTTACTATTTCCATTTCTAACGGATCAAGCGCAGAAGTATTAGTAGAAGTTGATAATTCACTGGTGGAAGAAGGAGAGTGGCTCTTTTTTGAAGGAGACATTCTTGATTACATTTCACTTTCTTCAAACATGCAATTAATAGTGGAAACAGGAGATGATGAACCCGGGCATATTTGTGAAGCGGCAATAGATAAATTTTATATAGTTGATGAAACCGCAGCGCCGGTTGCAGCATTTGAAGCAGACAATGTTTCCGGTTGCGAACCCTTCTCAGTACATTATACTGACATGAGTGATAATGCTCCTACTTCATGGGCATGGACATTTGAAGGAGGAACCCCTGCATCTTCAACTTCAGCAAACCCAACAATTGAATATACAACACCAGGAACATATGATGTTTCACTCATTGCTACAAATTCGTTAGGATCAAATTCTATCTCAATGCCTGATTACATCACCATATATGATACTCCAGACATCCTAACCTCTACAGGTGCGGGCACTGCAACGGTAGTGATTAGCGGTGGAACTGCGCCTTTTGATATTTTGTGGGATGATGCTGCTGGGCAAACAACTGAAACCGCAACAGGACTTGGTATAGGAACTTATAATGTAACTGTTACAGATGCAAACGGTTGTTCTGCAACTGCTTCAGCAAATGTGCAAACAGTTTCCGTAGAGAATATTTTACCCGGCTTTTTTGCACAATTATATCCTAACCCGGTTGCTGATCAACTCATTATTTATGTTGAATACAAAAATGCAAACGACATGATGCTGGTGATGGAAGATATTGCAGGAAGAAAAGTTTTTGAAAAAAATATTACAACAGGCGAAAATAGTATTTCTGTTTCAGAAGTTTCCGCAGGTATGTATTCAATAACATTGCTTGTAGATGGAAAGATCGCATCAGTAAGCAGCATTGTGAAACAATAATTGTTTATGAGGGGGATCATTTTTATTTTAGGCTTGTTCGCCTCGCAATTTCTTTCAGCACAAACCTATCTTGATTTCCTCAGTCAGGTACAGTTTCCTGTTCGTTCAGCAAGCCTCACAAGATATGCCGATGATGCAGGCAATGAATATGCTTTAATAGGAACTTACGACGCCACTGTGATAGTAGATATTTCAGATCCATCATCACCTGAAACTTTATTTACTGTTCCTGGACCGGCAGGCATCTGGCGGGAAATGAAAACTTACAACCACCATGCGTACATCACAAATGAAACCGATAGCGGGTTACAGATAATTGATCTTACTGATCTTCCCGCAAGCATAGAATCTAAATTTTTGCATTTTGCAGGGGAGGATTCTTTACAGAAAAAGCATACTATTTTTATTGATGAACAAGGATATGCCTACCTCTTCGGTGGAAATACTGACAGCGGTGGAGCTACCATACTCGATCTGAATATTGACCCAATGAACCCGCCAAAAGTTGGAGGGTATGATGACAATTACATTCATGATGGATTTGTTCGGGGTGATACACTTTGGGCTGCTTTTATTTATACCGGGCAAGTTGGAGTGGTTGATATGAGTGATAAAGCAAATCCCCAATTACTTGCATTGCAAACTACTCCTTCCGCATTCACACATAATTGTTGGCTGAGTGATGATGGGAAATATTTGTTTACCACAGACGAAAAACCGGGTGCTTATGTAACTTCCTATGATGTGAGTGATCTTACAGATATTCAGGAGCTCGGGCGTTTTCAGTCGCATCCAGGCACAGATGTGATCCCGCATAATGTTTATTGGATCAATAATTATCTTGTCATCGCATATTACAGAGATGGAGTTGTGATAGTTGATGCAACTAAACCCGATAACCTGGTAAAAGTGGGATATTATGATACTTCAGCTTTTCCATCAGCAGGGATTTTTAACGGCTGCTGGGGAGTTGATCCCTACCTACCTTCAGGAACCATCATTGCAAGCGATATTGAGGAAGGTTTGTTCATGCTGCAGCCAACCTATCACAGGGCAAGTTATTTAGAGGGAACTGTATTTGATGAACTAAACGGTGCGAATACAGTAAATGCAAAAGTAGAGATCATGGCTACAGATGATTTTGACCTCACAGATTTTACGGGCACATTTAAAACAGGGACTTCAGAAGCCGGTGTATATGACATACGTATCAGCAAAGAAGGGTGTTACACCGAAATAATTCCTGATGTTGAATTGATTGCAGGAGAAACGTACACTTTAGAAGCAACTATTGCATGTACCTTGCTGGTGAGCACAACAGACATTGAACAGGTGGCACAAATTGAAGCTTTCCCGAATGTATTTCAAACTTTTTCAGAAATACAATATGTTTTGCCGGCATCAGTAAAACATGCAGAGATTTTTGTGTTTAATGCCGCCGGTCAAAAAGTGGACGCTTTGGAAATATTTGAAAGAGCAGGAAAAATTGCTTTTGGCTTTAATTACGACAGCGGCATGTATCTGCTCAAATTAATTACTGATGGTGAAGCACTGAAAACTTTTAAAGTAGTGAAGGGATAAACTATTGATGGAACCAATTCTAAAGGATTCCTTTCATTTGCAATATTTTTTTAAAACATCTTTTGCTAACAAATCACCAAGTTCATCAGCTTTTTGCCAATCACTGCAGGCTTGCTGCTGCATAGAAACTGAGAAGTAAGCAATACCTCTCTCATAGTAAGAATCAGCCGCTTCATTATTTATTTCAATAGCTCTGCTATAGGCATCTATGGCATTATTATAATTTTTAAGGGTTGTGTTTATGTACCCTATATAATACCAGGCTGTTTCTTTCTGAGGATCACGGGTGATTGCTGAATTAAGTTCCCGAAGGGCAAGATCAAGATTTCCGGTTTGCATGAAGCAAAGCCCTAGCTGAAAATGCGCATCTGTTAAATTGCTGTCAAGTTGTAAAGCTTTTTCAATATCTTCTATTGCTTCCGGATACATTCCCGTAGAATATTTTGCGAATCCCCTTTGCAGGTAGGCATCAGCAAGATCAGGTTTATAATAAATAGCCTTGCTATATACATTTATAGATTCTTCAAACCTTGCCGTTTGGCTCAGTGCATTTCCTTCCCAATAATATGCTTCATAGTCGCCCGGTTTAAACTGAGTAACCCGGTTGAAGTCATTGGCCGCTGCCAGCCAGTTCTCCAGGTAAAAATAGGAAAGCCCCCGGTTAAAATAAGAAGCATCATCATTAGGAGCATATTCAATACATTTAGAATAATTAATTACAGCAGAGTCAAAAGAACCTTCGTCAAAATTTTTATATGCAAGTATACATAAGTCGTATCCTTCCTGGGCAAAAAGAGTTACCGAAAAAATAATAAAACCAAAATATAAATATAATTTTTTCATGCTCTTACAGATCTATAACAAAGTAACGAAATTAAAAACAGCAAGTTGTTCATCGTCAATCTGTGGAAGAAGTACTAGTGATTTCTTCTTTTACGCAGAGGCAACTCAGGTTATAGTTTTTTGAGATATAAGACTTTGCTATATACGGCAGTTTATCTTTCACTACGTAGTAATGCCAGGCAGTATTTTCGCCAACAGAAGTAGCACTCCAGAAATGCATTTCGTTTGCACTATCAGCAAACCTTCCATAAATATTTGGCGGGAAGGCATAGTTGATCTGGAATGTCAGAGAGTCATAAAATGCAATGCCTGCACCTGCAATTTTTTCCCCACCAAAAATATTTATAAGAGAAGCCCAATTGCTGGTATCAGGTAGTTTCCACCCCGGTGGGCATGCTTGTATTGCATCCTCCCAAATATACATGCGACCATAAGTTTTGCATGCATTTTTAATCTTATAACACCAGCTATCTGATGTTTTATAACGAAGCGGCTCTGCCATCCAGCTTACATTTCCGAATGTAATTGCTTTATAGCTTTTTTTATCCCTTTCATCCTTAAAATAAAAAATGCTGTCAGGTTCAACATCTAACTGTATTTGCGTTTGGGCAGAAACAAAAGGGCTTATTAAAAATAGGTTGATTATTAGAAGTATAAAATTATAACGCTTCATTCTTTCTTTTTGCAGTACAAAGTTGATTAATTTTTAGTCAATTGCAAAGTATGAATTATAAGCGGCATTGTAACTTAGCTCCATGAAAGTACTTCTTGTTGCTGCCACTGAGTTTGAAGCGCCAATGAATTTGCAAACAAAAAATGGCGACTTGGATATATTGATCAGCGGACCGGGTATTCTGAATACTGTTTATACCATGATGGTTCAGATGAAAGTTAAGAAATATGACTTTGCGATACAGGCAGGTATTTGTGGGGCATTTCACAAAAACTTGTCGCTTGGTGAAACAGTTGAAGTTGTAAGTGAAGAAATTGCTGATCTTGGCGCTGAGGATGATACAAGTTTTCAAACAGTTTTCGAGATGGGGTTGATGGATAAAAATATGATTCCTTACCAAAATGGGAAAATACTTTTTCCGGAAAATACCCTGGATAGCCTGCGGCATCTGAAGAAAGTTCACGGGATCACTGTAAACAAAGTGCATGGTAATGAAGAAAGTATTGCCAAGGCTATAGAAAAATTTCAACCCGAGGTAGAAAGCATGGAAGGGGCAGCTTTTGCATATGTTTGTAAAATGCAAAATATTCCTGCAGTGCAGGTGAGGGCAATTTCAAATTATGTCGAAAAAAGAAATAAAGCGAACTGGAAGATTGAACTTGCTGTTTCAAATTTGCATAAAGTTTTAGTTACTTTAATACATGAATTACAAGCATGAAATTCACCTTTGGTTTTTCCCCCTGCCCCAACGACACTTTCATTTTTGATGCTATTGCCAATCATAAAATTGACCTTGAAGGGTTAGAGTTTGATATTATACTTGAAGATGTTGAAACGCTGAACGAGATGGCATTGCATGAGCAACTTGATATTACAAAGCTCAGCTATCATGCCTTTGCTTATGTGTCAGAAAATTATATTTTGCTGCAGGCAGGATCAGCGCTGGGAAGCGGTTGCGGGCCTTTGCTAATTTCCAAAGACCCGATACCGGAAAGCAAACTGGAATATTGTGTCATTGGAATTCCGGGAAAATTTACGACTGCAAATCTTTTGTTGAGCATTGCATACCCGGAGGCGTACACAAAAAAAGAAATGTTGTTTTCTGAAATAGAAAACGCTTTGCTGAAGGAGGAAATAGACGCCGGTGTTATTATACATGAGAACAGGTTTACCTATGAAAAAAAAGGATTGAGAAAAATCAAAGACCTTGGCGAATATTGGGAAACGCATTATGCCGCACCAATTCCTCTTGGTGCCATTGCAGTGAAAAGAAACATTGATGAGGATCTCCTAAAGAAAGTAAGTTCAGTGTTGAGAAGAAGTGTTGCCTATGCAATGCAAAACACGGAACAGGCAATGAGTTATGTAAAGGAACATACTCAAGAAATGAAGGAAGAAGTGATGCAACAACATATAAACCTGTATGTAAATGATTTTACTGTTCATCTTGGCGAGAAGGGGCGAGAAGCGGTTGAAAAACTCTTTTCAGTAGCAATGCAAAAAAAAATAATTCCCGGTGTTTACAAGCCGCTTTTTGTTCAGTAATGCGTTGACTGAACATAGCTCATCAAAACATCATAAGCCTGTTGTAAGTATTCTCCGAAAGTAAAAATTCCTTCAGGATGTCCAGCCGTAACTATTATTTTCTTCTCCATGGCATCTTGGGTATGTAACAATTTTGTTACTTCTCCTGCCATTTCAGTTGTTCCGTAAGGAACATCTTTGTTGGTGGTAGGGACGGTTTGCAGCAGTTTTTCCCAAAGTTGAAAATGGTGAACATGAATAACTGCCCGTATATTATTATCTGCAGAATAAAATGCAGCATGTGTAAGAGCTTCAGATGATGCTTTAATCAATCCTCTGCATCTCAGAAAGTTTTTACTGATGTCATATTCCGTAACAACACAAAAATCTTTTGCTGTTGCAGTTTTTATAGAACCAGTTTGAGTACCTGAGATAATAAATGAATTTCCCGTTGGGCTTATTTCACTGATATTTCCAAAACCTACTCCGTCGGGATAAACTCCTATGAGTTGTTGATGGGCAAGGGTATTGCGGAATAATATAATCTCGTTTGATACAATTCCTGCATCAAGAGCAACTTCATCAAATTGCATCTTATACTTTATATATCCTTCCGCCGGGGTTAACATGATGTCAAAAATAGCCTGAATAATAGAATTCCCAGGTGCCGAAAAAAGACATGAAGCGGAGGGGACGGGCTTTGAAAAAAAACACTTTCCGCTAAAAATAAAAAATGTTTAAAATGTTTACTTTTCATACAAACACATGTATTTTCGAAGCCTGAAACAAATCAAACAACTCAAATACAACCGGATGAAAAATCTCATACTTCCATTTTTCCTTTTTGCAACCTGTACCTATGCGCAAAACAACAAAATTGACCTGGGTTTTGATGATGGCAATGCCCGCCAGGAACTAAAAACAGCTTTTGCTTTTTTTGCCGGCGCCTGCGATGGATTTTCACAAACCCTCTATGCACATTATCCAGTCTTCCAGGAAAAATTCCCAACAGCAAATGAAGCATTCTGGAACCCGGCGATAAGCTGGAAAAATAAATATGAAAACGGCGATCCCCTGCAGGGAGAAAATTTCCCCGGGTCATCCACTGTTTTCGTTTTTACTACTGATGCTTATCATTTGTTCAGAACACTCAATAAACTAAACCTGGTAACTATCGGGGGGCTTGAATTTTCTGAACGTAAAGAATGGTACGAATATGCTCTTGACATGGTAATTTACTCTATCGTATATTCGGCAGGTTTTCATCTTACATACAGTATCGTTTTCAATTAATTTGTAAAGAATGTTGCAGCGGGATA
The DNA here is from genome assembly GCA_046160675.1 of Chitinophagales bacterium. GTDB lineage: Bacteria > Bacteroidota > Bacteroidia > Chitinophagales > BACL12 > JACMJP01. The sequence continues at coordinate 3,121 of JBJXHH010000117.1, read as the reverse complement.
TGTTAACATATCCTGCTGCACTTTCATTGTTTCACTTATCTTTGGTGATAACAACCGGAAAGATATGCGCAACAGGAAAAAAATTTTCTCCAGTAGTATACTTCTCTTTTCTATTTTTCATCTCTTCTCTCAAAATGCAACTATTCAAGGCAAGATAGCGGATGCTACAACGCAAGAAACACTCATAGGGGCCAGTGTAAAAATTACCGACAGTATCGGAACCGTTACAGACCTTGAAGGGAAATATAGGATGGAAGTAGAACCTGGTAATTATACCATCAGGTTCAGTTATGTGAGCTATGCAACGCATACTCTCACTGTTGATTTAAAAAGCGGCGAAGTGAAAGAAATAAATGTGCAGCTTGATCCTGACGAAGGAATTTTAAACACTGTAGTAGTGAGCGGCAGCAAGTTCGAAAAAAGACTCGGTGAAGAAACCGTTACCCTTGATGTTATAAAACCTGCCCTGATAGAAAACAGCAATGATGTAACCCTGGAAAATACACTTGACAAAATTCCCGGCGTAAATGTTATTGATGGGCAGGCAAACATCCGGGGCGGAAGCGGCTATAGCTACGGCGCAGGAAGCCGGGTGTTGTTGCTCATGGATGACCTTCCTATGCTCACCGGTGATGCAGCATTTCCAAGCTGGGACTTTATTCCCATTGAAAATATTCAGCAGGTAGAAATTGTAAAAGGCGCCGCCAGCGCATTATACGGCAGCAGCGCCCTGAACGGCATCATCAATGTTCGCACTGCCTATCCTGCATCAACTCCCGAAACAAAATTCTCTTTTTTTAACGGCGTTTATTTCACACCGGCTGATACCAATCAAAAATGGTGGGGCAGTGATTTTCCCTTTTATGCGGGCGGCAGTTTTTCTCACAAACAACGATGGAATAAGTTTGACCTGGTTACAGGCGCATACTTTTATAACCATGACAGTTATATACAGGATGTTTTCAATCGCCGGGTCAGGACAAATGCAAACATGCGGTATCGCATAAACAGTAATTTTTCTGTTGGCATGAATGTAAATGCGCAACTCAGTCGAAACGCATCGTTTTTTTTCTGGAATGATATAGATACCGGCTTATACATCCCATTTACAAATACACTTACAAAGAACCGGGGAATAAAACTCACCGTAGACCCTTTCCTGCATTATTTTGATAAGAAAGGTAACAGGCATAAACTTCTCATGCGTTATTATCAAAACCATTCAAGAAATGAAGCTGAACAGAGTAATTTAAGCGACTTGGTTTATGGCGAATACCAGTTTCAGAAACATTTTGATAATTATAATTTTGTAACCACTGCCGGCATAGTGGGCAGTTATGCGCAAACCATAGCAGAACTTTATGGCGACACAACTTATACAACATCCAATGAAGCCGCCTATATCCAACTTGATAAAAAGTTTTTTGAAAAACTCAACACCAGTTTTGGCGTTCGTTATGAGTTCAACCAGATTGCCGGACTGGAAGAATCAAGGCCTGTGTTCAGGCTGGGAGCTAATTACCAGTTAGCCGAATATACTTATGTCAGGGCTTCTTTCGGGCAGGGCTATCGTTTCCCCACCATTGCTGAAAAATATGTTTCCACTTCTATTTCATTGCTCGGTATTTATCCGAACCCTGACCTGCAATCAGAAACCGGCTGGAGTGCAGAAGTGGGCATAAAGCAGGGTCTAAAAATTTCTTCCTGGCAGGGATATTTTGATGTGAGCGGTTTTATTTCTGAGTATTATGACATGATGGAATTTACCTTCGGCTATTATCCTGAAACCGGTTTGCCCTTTCCTTACGGGTTTAAATCACTCAATATCGGAAACACAAGAATACAGGGCATTGAGTTTTCCTTGATAGGAGATGGGAAACTCGGCTCCATCCCAACAACTCTTATTGCAGGGTACACCTACCTTGACCCGAAATTCCAGGTCTTTGATTCGCTGGCTGATGCATCAAGCAGCGCAGATTACAATATCCTGAAATACAGGTTTAAGCATACCGCAAAACTGGATGTCGAATCAACAATAAAAAAATTCAGGGCAGGTATTTCACTTAACTACTTCAGCTTCATGGAGGCTGTGGATGCAAAGTTTGTTGAACCGCTTTTTGATGGAACAGAAATTTACATCATACCGGGCCTTGCTGAATTTAGAGAAGAACATAACAATGGCGATTATATCATTGACCTACGTTTAGCCTACCTCATAAACAGCAGTAATGAAGTTTCTCTTCTCTGCAATAACCTTTTGAACCGGGAATACACAATCCGCCCCGCTATGATGGAAGCCCCCAGGAGTTTAAGTGTTAAGTACGTTGTGAAGTTGTAAGGAAACATCCTGCATTTGTAAGAACAAGAAATCAATTTTTGGGCATATCCCCAATGCGAAAGCGCAAAGGGGTCAGGCCTGCCTGCTGTGCTATAGCAGATAATGCGACAAGCAGGCTTTCCGTTACAAGTCCTCGCCGCCCTTCGCAAAATCGCCATGCTGATCCGCCAACGGCGGAGAAGCATCTCGAACAGAAGAATACAAAACAAACAACCTTCGTCATGCTGAACGCAGTGAAGCATCCCGTCAAATCTTCGCTTCCCATCGCATAACCGTCATGCTGAGTGAAGCGAAGCATCCCGCCAAATCATAGCAGGAGTTGTTATTAATGCTGTGGGCTTTCCATTGCGGTCAGGTGCAGCAAGTTCTTTCTGTGTCATTGCGAAGCTTTATACAATTAAAAAATAAACAAAACCATAAAGCAGTGGCAATCTTATCATTCTATAACCAGCTTCTGCGCATCCGATTTTGCAGCATCACTCACTAACTGAACAAAATAAATTCCCTTATTAAAACCGGATGTGTTTATCCATGTAACAGCAAATCCTGCTTCTAATCTTTGCTGAAAAACAGTTTTTCCGGTTATATCATAAATATACAGGTGGTTACAGCAAGAGGCAGCAGCCTCATTCATTTGCACATATACTATATCTTCCGCCGGGTTTGGGTAGAGTATAAAACTGCTGTTTACAAAACTGCCATAGTTATTGAGTTTATATTCTTCTTCATCTTCAATATCTTCATCAAAAATCTCAGCATATACTTCATGCTGCCCTTCTTGTA
>JBJXHH010000116.1:0-15900 GCA_046160675.1 Chitinophagales bacterium | reverse complement strand
GTCGAGTTTTGAAACATGAAAAGTAGTTTGTGCAAACCCGGTGAAAGTAATTAAAAAAGAAAGGAGAAAAATTTGAAAAAACTTCATAGAAATTACATTGTTTCGATAAAGATAATTTAAATTCATTCTTCAAATGTATTGCAGATAAATAGCTAAAACAGATAGTAGCAAGAATTCATTTCTTTTCAGAAATGCCTTTATGAGCTATAGAGAAATATTTTCGTCATTATGTAGAAATTGGAAAAAGTTATTGTACCTATCCTTAATGTTACCCTAGATCTCTACTGTGAAAGGTTACCTCTTATACTTCTCGATTGAATACGGATTTTCATTACATGTTCAGTTCAACTCCGGCAAAAATTATACTCAAATAAAAACCTTTTCGTATAATTAAAAACGGTCAAAGATTAGAGTTTCATACAACATTATCAAAGAATAAATCCTTCCTTTTAATTACAGGCTTGAGCTTAGCCAGGTTGTTTCCAAGCTACAATCGTAAAAAAATCTCTTTTTCCGTGTTGCCGTTTTGTTTTCTTTTTGCGTAAAAATTTATCAAACCTTAAAAAAATTAATTGTAATGAAAAATCTAAAAATTTACTTTCTTTTCTGTGCAACAGCTGTTGTATTACAGCTTACAGCGCAAACAAACTCCTTTCCAACAACAGGGAGTGCAGGCATTGGAACAATCACTCCTGCAGCATCAGCCATCCTGGATATCACTTCAACCACCCAAGGGATACTTGCACCAAGGATGACCAAAGTGCAGAGGGATGCAATTGTTTCTCCTGCGGTGGGATTACTTATTTATCAAACCAATTCTACACCTGGGTTTTATTACTATTCAGGAACTGCATGGACGGCAATTTCAACAAAAGGCGCAAACACATCTTTATCTAACTTGAGTACTTCAGGTACATCTATCAATCAATCTTTAACACCTAACGCAGCCGGAACTCTCAATCTGGGATCGGTTACATTACCCTGGGGAGCAGCGTTTGTCAATGAGATAAAGTTTCCTGACGGCACATCGCTCAACACCGCCCCTTCAGGTGGAACAACTTACACAGCAGGCACAGGAATTTCAATTGTGGGAACCACAATTTCAAATACAGGCGATACAAATGGCGCTGATGATTTATCAACAACAACAAATTTCAGCGGCGATGTTTCGGGAGTTTATAACAATATACAAATTGCAACTAGCGCTATTGGCTCTTCAGAAATTGCTGACGGTTCAGTTACTGTTTCAGATCTCAGTTCTATGGGAGCATCAAGCGGGCAAGTAATGCAATTTGATGGTTCTGCATGGTTGCCTACAACTTTAGGTTCAGGAGGAACTATCGGTGGAAGCGGAACTACCAGTTATATCCCAAAATTTTCTTCCTCAACCGCCCTTGCAAATTCCGCAATCTATAACAGCGGAACAAATGTGGGTATAAACACAACAAGCATGGTAGGTTCAGCAAATTTCGTTGTGAAATCGGCTGCCACAACCAGTTACGGAGGAATGTATATTGACATGGGCGGAACAAGTGGAAGGAAACCATTCTACGGATTTGCCGTGGGGGGAAGCTCAAAAGCATGGATGTATTTTGATGAAGCTACCAACCAATACAGAATCAATAATGGCGGCGACAGGATGGTGCTTGATAACACGGGGAAAATAGGTATTGGAACAACAACACCTTCCTACCTTTTTGATGTGCAAACAACCGGCTCAAGCCAAATAGTAAACATCTCAAAACCCTGGACTGGAACAGGCACTACGAATTTTAATTTAGTAGAAATAAGTAATGCAGCATCTTTTGGCTACGGAACGGGGTTGCAATCCAGCGGTGGGCAAATTGGTGTGAAAGGGATTACATCAAATGGCGGGCAAACCGGCTACGGAATTTATGGAGTCGGTATTGGCGCAGCCGGTGATACTTATGGAGTTTACGGAACAGCAAGTACTACAGCTGGCATTGCTTACGGAGTTTACGGGACAACAACCGGTGGTCCGACACAATACGCAGGTTACTTCGACGGAAAAGTTAGAATTATGAACGGCGTAGATGCTTCTCTAAGTGCTGATGGATATATTCAGTTTGGTGCTTCCACTTCATCAAATGTAATTATTGATAATAACGAGATCATGGCGAGAAATAACGGGGCAAATTCGCCTTTGTACCTGAATGACGATGGCGGTGATGTGATCATGTGTTATGGCAGCGGCAATGTAAGAATCGGCGCAGCGGCTTCCTCAGCAACGGGATACTTGCTTGCAGTTGATGGCAAGGTTATCTGCGAAGAACTGAAAGTACAACTCAGCGAGAGCTGGCCAGATTATGTGTTTGCTGATGATTACAAGTTGAAGAGTTTACAGGAAATTGAAGATTTCATTGAAGCAAATAACCACCTGCCTGGTATCCCTTCAGCAGCAGAAGTGGAAGCAGAAGGAATTGAAGTAGGTGAAATGCAAAAAGCAATGATGGAAAAAATTGAAGAACTCACATTGTATGTTATAGAATTGCAAAAGCAGATTGATATTTTAAAATCAGGAAAATAATTTCATCACAACACAAAACAAACTATTATGAAAAAGATATTCATAATTTGCAGTTGCCTGTTGCTGATGATCGTATCAAAATCTTATGCACAGCAAACTCGAACAGTTGATCTGCAAAATAAAAAATTCGTCAATCATATTCACCCCTCAAGCAAACAAGGGTGGATAGAATTTAGGAAAGATGCACCTTATACAGCATCAGAAATTTTCAAACAACAACCTGAACTATTAAACATGCAAGCGGATGATGAGATGCGCCTTTGGAAAACAAATACTGACAAAGCCGGGAATAACCATTATAAGTTTGCGCAGTATTACAAAGGAATCAGGGTGGAAGGCATAGAACACATTTCGCATGAGCGCAATGGCAGACTGCATTTAATCAATGGCGATTTTGTCAGCGGGCTCAACTTAGATGTTTCACCTGCAATTTTAGCAGAACGTTCCATCGAAATTGTACTGGAAAAATATCCTGCAGAAAAATACCTCTGGGAAAATGAGAAAGAAGAGTCCAATTTCAAGTACAAGAAAAAAGATGACAATGCGACTCTGTACCCAACTCCGGAATTGCTGATAATTAAAAAAGAAACAAAGGCTGAAAAGCTTGCAGAAAATTATGTTCTTGCATTTCGTATGTACCTGTTCGCTGAAAAACCCTACATGGCAATAGCCATTTATGTTGATGCAAAGACCGGGGAAATACTCAGGGAAAAATCGTTAGATCATTATTGTAATGCTACGGATGTTGAAACAACATTCAACGGTACGCAAACTATGTATACAGATTACCGCACAGAAGAATGTGATTATTCGTACACAGATGAAACTGCCTATTTTTCCATCAATGATTGTAATATAGATGCAGAAATAAGAAGTTACTACAGTGCCCATTATGATGCTTGGAACTATGGTGATGATTGGCTGATATGCAGCGATGATAATGACTGGCTTGATGCCTATTCACCTCTTATGGTAATGAGTTCACTTTGGGCAGTATCAGAATCATTCAAATATTTTGATATTGAATTCGGGCATGAAAGTTTTGATGGCAGTTCCGGTTTAATTGATGTGTTCAGCGGTAAAACATATTTAGATGATGATGATATGCCCTACTGTAGCAATGCAAACTTTACGAGCATTCTGGATAACATTTATTTCGGGGCGGGAAGTGATTGTGATGCTGGCACCTCAGACGACTACAACCCTCTTGATATTGCAGGGCATGAATACACACACGGCATTATTGAATATGCCCATTTTGATGCGTTGGATTATTCAGAAGAAAGTGGTGCCTTGAATGAATCTTTCGCAGATATATTCGGCGAGATGGTGGAACTCTGGATTGAAGGCGGCACACCCACCTGGCTGCATGGTGAAGATAAATCAACAGGGTTCGGGCGTTCCTTCAGCAACCCTAACGACAGGAACAATCCGGACACCTACTTTGGCGATCATTGGGCCGACCTTGAAGGCGATGATAATGGTGGTGTGCATACAAACAGTGGAGTACAGAATCACATGTTTTATTTACTGAGTGAAGGTGGTACTGGTGTAAATGATTTTGGTGTTGAATATCATGTAGAAGGAATTGGCTATAACACAGCAAAAGAAATTGCATGGCAGGCAATGATGAATTACCTGAATGCAGCCGATGGGTATTTTACTGCTAGAAATGCATGGATACAATCTGCCATAGACTTATACGGAAGTTGCAGCCAGGAAGTAATTTCTGTTGGGCAAGCATGGCAGGCAGTGGGTGTAACTTTCTTTACAGGATACGATGTTGAAAGTGTGTGCGGCACATACGTTCTTGGTACAACAATAGATGCCACTTACGGAATTGAAAACTCAACTGTAGACTTTTACGGAACATTTATAGGAGATTGCTCTGCAACGATCACATCTGCAGCGACAGTAACTTTTGCTTCCGGATATTATGTAGAATTAAATCCGGGTTTTACAGCAACAGCAGGAGTAACATTTGTAGCACTGATTGATGAATGTGAAGTGAGTAAATACGATGCAGGCGATTTGAGACAGCACGGTAGTTCATCGAACGATTTTGACGAACAGGTATTTATGCCTTCTTTTAAAATGTATCCAAGCCCTGCTGATGAGTTTATTTCACTAGAGTTCAATATGAATGAGGCAACAGAAGTTACAATTACCGTATTAGATGTTTCAGGCAAAGAAATAATACATTGGATTGAAAGTGAACTGCGGGCTAAAGGATTGCAACAACTGCAATTCAACACAAAAGAACTTAGTAATGGTATGTATTTGTGTTTGTTGAAAACAGGTGGAAAAGTATATTCCAACAAGTTTATGGTGCAACATTAATAATCCTGGTGCATGCACAATGGTTCAAAACCTGCTCCCCGTCCGATGACGGAAGCAGGTTTTGTATGTATAAACAAATATCCCCGGGTTATTTTTTAATCTTAAATCTTTGTTATGCAACACAAACCTGATTACATTTGAAGAATATATTTCTTTACCTAAACTTACTTTTATGAAACAATCTTTCACTTTAGCAGTGTTCGCATTTCTGCTGGGCATGGCATCCTGTTCTTCATCTTCCACCAAGGAAACGAATTCAACCGATTCATCAGAAAATTCCGACAAGATGGCCTCCTCTTCTGATGACGGAGTGATGAGAAAATACCAGGTGAAATCAGGAATGTATGTTACTAAAAGCATGAATAATCCAATGGGTGTTGCCATGGAGAATACTACAATAACAACCTTTGACGACTATGGAAAAAAAGAACATACTGAAAACATTTCTAAAGTGGAAATGTCGGGCATAAAACAAGAAACACATAGTTACAGCCTCATGCTGGGCGATATGATCTATAACTGGGATGCTGGAAGTAAGACCGGCACAAAGTATAGTATTACGGGTATGCTTGACAAAAATATGGATTATGAAAAATTATCAGATGAACTGAAGAAACAATATAAATATGAAGAGTTGGGAACAGAAACCATCCTGGGCAAAGAATGCAAAAAAATATCTGTGGAGGTTACCCCGGGCGCTGGTGCCATTTCTCATACTTACAAAGGAATAACTATGCGCACTGAGGCGAGTGTAGGAGGAATGAAGATGATTAATGAAGTTACTGAACTACAGGAAAACATTACCGTTGACGGAGAAAAATTTAAGGTTCCTTCAGATGTAAATTTTACTGAGATGAAATTGCCTGGCGGAAAATAGTTTTCCGGCACTTATAACTTTATAAAATAGGCAAAACTTTCGTTCACCTGCAGGATGTAAAAACCAGGCGGCAGAAATGTTACATCAAGTATTTCATCAAAAAACATTTCTTTAACGAGTGTGCCGTTACTATTTTTTATCATCACAGTTTGTGTAAATGAATAAACTTCTACGGAATTAATATTCAGGCAACTTTTTACAGGGTTAGGAAAAACAACCAAACTTTCTCTTGCTAAATTCAATAAAGCGGTAGTTGTATCATCTATGATTGTTGTGTCGCTGCTCCCGGTTGTATCAGAAAAACCATTGTCAAACTGCCATGTTTCGCTAATAGCTGTATAACCCGGCATCAGCCCGGTAGAGATGTAAGCATTTGTATCAATGACAAAAACAGCAGTGCCAGTTCTTGCATCTGATGGAAAATCTTCTTTTTGCGTCCAGGTATTTGATAAAGGTTCATACTCATACACTTCTGTTGAATAGATGTATGCATCATTAAAACCACCAGCATAATATCCCCGGTTATCAAGTGTAAAAGCAGACGAACCCTGCATTCCCCCACCGGGCAATTCATCAATCATTTCCCAACTATCATCCACTGCATGATACATCCACATTTGATCATATCTCCCATCAGAAGAATTAAAACCGCCCATTACATAAGCAGTATCATACAAAACAAAACTGAAAGCCTGTACCCTTGCATCACCGGGAAAATCGTTCAATTGAACCCACTCATCTGTTGCAGGTTTATATTTCCATACATCATTCAGATAATCATAGCTATCATCTAATCCAAACAGGACATACCCTTCACCTTTTAATACAAAAGAGGTAGCATTACTTCTCTCAACTCCCGGGAAATCTCCTTTCTGTGTCCAGCTGTCAGTTATCCCATCATATTCCCAAACTTCTGAAAAACCAAGACTGAAAGGCTTATCTCCGCTTACAACATAACCTTTATTTCCAATTGAAAAACTCAGCCCAGCATATCTTTCTTCAGCAGGTAAGGGAGTTGCCTCAAACCAGGAATCAGTGGATGCAACATATCCATGTAAGTCATTAAAATATACCCCACCACCGGTAATGCCGCATGCTATGTATCCAGTATCGCCAATTGTAAAATGATAGGTTTCATACCTTTCGCCGCCGGGAAAATCTGATTTTTGAATCCAGCTTGTTTGTGCTTTCAGACTCATAGAAAACATCAATAAGGAAAGAAAAGAAGTAAATAAAGTTTTCATTTTACAGGTTTAGGTTAACAATATTAATAATTTAGGAAAAGGATGAAGAAACCCTTCTTTCTTTTGACAAAAAAAAGACAATATCCAACGGCATATAGCTGCCAGTTGAATTTTCTATCTTTACGCCGTGCAAAGTTTTGTAGTTTCAGCAAGAAAATACCGTCCTGCTACCTGGGAGGATGTGGTTGGGCAGGATCATGTGGTTACTACACTCAGAAATGCAATTAAAACCAATCACCTTGCACAGTCATTTTTGTTTTGCGGCCCAAGGGGAGTTGGAAAAACAACTTGTGCGAGGATTCTTGCCAAGACCATCAATTGCGAAAACTTATCTCCTGAAGGAGAAGCTTGTGATACTTGTGAAAGCTGTAAAACTTTTCGTGAAAATGCTTCTTTCAATATCCATGAAATTGACGCTGCAAGTAATAATTCAGTAGAAGATATCAGGAGCCTGACTGATCAGGTTCGTTATGCGCCTCAGGCAGGGAAGTATAAGATATACATTATTGATGAGGTTCACATGTTGAGTGCTGCTGCATTTAATGCATTCTTAAAAACACTGGAAGAACCGCCGCACTATGTTAAATTCATTCTCGCAACAACTGAGAAACATAAGATACTTCCTACCATCATTTCCCGTTGCCAGATCTTCGATTTCAACCGTATTACTGTAAAATCCATGATGCTGCAGTTGAAAAAGATTTGCAAAAGCGAAAAAGTAAGTATTGATGATGAAGCCTTGCATCTGATTGCTCAGAAAGCAGACGGTGCCATGAGAGATGCCCTGAGTATATATGATAGAATAGTAAGCTTCGCCGGAAAAAAAATTTCAGCAAAAGATGTTATCGAGAATCTGAATATCCTCGACTATGATTATTATTTTAAAATAACTAATGCCTGTGTTGCAGAAGACGCAGCGGCTTGCCTCCTTTTATTTTCAGAGATCACAAACAAAGGATTTGATGGTGATACTTTCATCATCGGGTTGGCGGAACATATCAGAAACCTGCTGGTATGTAAAGATGAAAGTACTTTACAACTGCTGGAAGCAAGTGATGTAATTCTGGAAAGATATAAGGAACAGTCGCAGGTCATTTCCTCCTCTTTCCTGTTAACTGCGCTCAACATATTGAATGAAACTGATGTACAGTATCGTATAAGCAAAAATAAACGCTTGCATGTTGAGCTTGCTTTGATGAAACTCTGTTACATGCACAACGCAGTGGAAACAGGAAGCTTTCTTGAAAAAAAAACGCCGGACCTGAAAAGTGAGAGCGAATTAAAAACAGCGGTATTAGAAAAGCGCAACACAGAAAACACAGCTTATATCCGCAATTCTTCGGCAAAGATTGATACGATAAAAGAAACTGAAACCCAGAGGGAAACAGTAAGCATCCCGAAAAAAGGAAACCTCCGGCAATCCGTTTTGCAAAAAGATCAACTTGCAGAGACTATTGGCAAAAAAGAGCAAACACCGGTTGAAGAAATTATCCCACTCACCCCTGAGTTATTTTTCATGGCATGGAAACAGTTTGCTGACAGCATCAGGAAGAATCACCAGCGTATAGCAGTAGTGATGGATCATGCTGCTGTTTCCATCGGCGAAAAAAATGGAGTGGATGTAAAACTCGATTCGCAGATAGAAGTAAACATGCTGAGGGAAATCTCACAACAACTCTTGCAATTTTTGAAAGAGGCTACTGAAAATAAAAATATTGAATTAACGTTCAGCATAAATGTTATTCAAAATACCAACCAAAAACAACCCTACACAGTTTTAGAAAAATATAAAAAAATGGAAGAACTGAACCCACTTATTAAAGAATTAAAAGATACACTGGGTTTTGAACTGGATTATTAATGAAACATCAAATTTGTACTGAAATTTAATCAACTGATCTATGAAAAAAAATCTCTTTTTTGCCGTTTGTATCCTGGGCGCTCAAATACTTTTTGCACAGGTAATCCCGGGAAGTAATCAAAACATACCACCCGGCGCACCAACACAGGTAGAACCCGGAACACAGGGTGGATATAAAAATCCGTTGGATGTTTACATGGCCAACCCGACACAGCCCAGCCGCCCTTTTGAACCCTCAAAAGTGAAAGATTACCCATTCATCTCTTATCCCGGAGATCCAACTCAAACCAGGATTTACAGGCTGAAAAATGGCCTCACTGTTTATTTGTCACAAAACAAGATTGAGCCAAGGATCTATACAAACATAGCAGTTAAAGCCGGGAGCAAAAACGACCCGAAAGAAACAACCGGGCTTGCTCATTACTTAGAACATATGATGTTTAAAGGCACCGATCATGTGGGAACTACTGACTGGAAAAAAGAACGCATGCTGCTGAATGTGATCGCTCAATTATATGAAAAGCACAGAAAGGAAACCGACCCCGAAAAGAAAAAAATGATTTATGCAGAAATAGATAAAGTGAGCCAGGAGGCAGCAGCGCTTGCCATTCCGAATGAATATGATAAAATGATCTCTTCACTTGGGGCAAAAGGAACGAATGCATACACAAGTAATGAAAGAACTGTCTATGTAAATGATATTCCCAGTAATGAATTGGAGAAATGGTTGATACTTGAAAGCGAACGTTTTCACCAACTAGTGTTGCGCTTGTTTCACACTGAACTGGAAGCAGTATATGAAGAATATAATATGAGCCAGGATAGGGATGGAAGCAAAGTCTTCAAGGAATTTATGAAAGGCATATTCCCTACACACCAGTACGGTACTCAAACTACAATAGGTGAAGGAGAACATCTGAAAAATCCTTCCCTCAATAACATTATTGCTTACTGGACAAACTATTATGTTCCGAATAACATGGCTATTTGCCTGAGTGGTGATTTAGAATATGATGCCGCCATTCAAATGATTGACAAATATTTTGGAAGCTATCATCCGAGACCTGTTCAGCCTCTTAAAAAAATAGTTGAAACTCCCCTCACCGAAGTTGTTCGTAAAGAAGTGACCGGATTAGAAGCTGAAAGCTTATCCATGGGCTTTCGCCTTCCGGGAGCAAACACAAGGGATGCTACACTTGCCAAGTTAGCAGCAGGTATTTTATCAAACGGGCAGGCGGGTTTGATTGATCTCGATCTTGTGCAGGATCAGAAAGTATTGAACGCTTATGCATTTGTGTATGAACTTACAGATTATTCAGTTTTCTGGCTGAGCGCTGATCCCAGAGAAGGGCAAACACTGGAAGATTGCGAAACATTATTGTTGCAGGAAATTGAAAAACTGAAAAAAGGGGAATTTGATGACTGGCTGTTGCAGGCTGTGGTTACTGATAAAAGGCTTGCACAAACAAAATCATTTGAAAACAATACAAACAGGGTAGGTTTTTTTGTTGATTCATATATTAAAGGTGTTGACTGGCGGCAATATATGAGTGAATCTGACAGGATGGAAAAATTCACAAAACAGGAAGTGATGGATTTTGCAGCTGCTCAACTTAACAATTATGTGATTGTTTATAAACGCCAGGGGCAGGATACCACTGTGCAGAAAGTTGATAAGCCGAAGATAACACCCATTGAAGCCAACAGGGATTCATCATCAGCTTTTTTAAGGCAATACCAGATTATTCCTTCCAAGCCGACTTCCCCTGAGTTTATAGATTATAAACAAAAGATACAAACCCAGGAAATGAAAAGCGGAGTGAATGTAAGTTATATCAAAAACGAACTCAACCAGTTGTTTGAGTTATACTACATTCTTGACATGGGAAATGAAAATGACAAAACACTTTCCCTTGCAATAAATTACCTCCCCTACCTGGGCACTGATAAATATACCCCCGATGCGCTGCAGAAAGAATTTTTCAAGTACGGTTTGAGTTTTAATGTCTTTACATCGGCCGACAGAACCTACGTTTCCCTCACAGGGTTGGAAACAAATCTTGAAAAAGGCATTGAACTCTTTGAACATATCTTATCAAATGTAGTGGCTGATAAAGAAGCTTATGCAGAAATGGTAAAAGGTATTTTAAAAGAAAGAGAAGACGCAAAAGCAGATAAAAATTCAATACTCAACGGGGCGATGTTCAACTATGCGAAGTACGGCGAAGTTTCTCCGCAAACGGATATCTTAAGTGAATCAGAGTTGAAAAAAATTAAACCCGAAGCATTGGTTGAAAAAATTAAATTACTTACAAGTTACAGGCATAGGATATTTTACTACGGTCAGCGCCCGCTGGATAATGCAATGCAGGTATTGGAAATGTATCATAAAACTCCGGCACAGGTAAAAGAATATCCCGCAGCTAAAAATTATCCTGAGTTGGGAACAGAAAAGAACCAGGTGTTATTTGTGAATTATGAGATGGTGCAGGCACAGGTGGTATTCATAAGCAAGGATAAGCAGTTTGATAAAAACATGCTCACCGGAGCACGGGCTTTTAATGAATATTTCGGCAGTGGGCTCAGCAGCATCGTTTTCCAGGAGATAAGGGAGACTAAGGCTTTGGCGTACAGTGCCTTTGCATCTTACAGTTCACCGACAAACGCTGATGAAGCGCATTATGTACGGGCTGCCGTGTACACACAGGCGGATAAAATGCAGCAGGCAATAGAAGCCATGATGGAAATTATGACCAACATGCCGAGGGCCGAAGAACAATTTAACCAGAGCCGCATGGCAATTATCAAACAAATACAATCAGAACGCATAACAAAAAGTAATGTCTTCTGGAATTATGAGAGCGCAAAACGCCGTGGGTTGGACTATGATGTGCGCAGTGATATCTATGCCGGAATTTCAAAAATGGACATGGATGCGATGCAGCAGTTTTTTGATGAGCATATTAAAAACAGAAACTACACAATTCTTGTGCTGGGTGATAAAACAAAAATTGATATTAATTACTTGAAAACCCTTGGAGAATTTAAAGAGCTTACGCTGGAAGAAGTTTTTGGATATTAAACATTAATTTCATGTAAAATGTCGCTTAAATGTATGATAAAAACCTTGCTTTTGAGATCATTTCACCAGAGTTAATTGCTCACTATGCAGCAACACATCATCTTGCTTAATGCTTATGATATAATTTCCCGCAGCAAGTTCAGAAACATCTATTATTTGTTCTGCTGATGTGAGAAGAATAGAAACTATTTTTTCACCAGGTAAAGTACTTACTTCAAGAGTTGTATTAGTATAATTTGTAAGTGAAGAAGTAATAAAAATATTTCCATCTGTCGGATTAGGATAAACTGCAAATGCATTGTCATCCTGATGCAAATCAGGATCATCAATACCCACCCCTACGTCTATTTTTCCGTCGCAGTTATCGTCTATTCCGTTTAAGAGTTCAGGTGCGCCGGGGTAAATGGCGGGGTTTGCATCATCACAGTCGGTGCTATCTGTTGTGTAGCCTTCTGTAATATCGCAGAATAAAGTGTCTGAGTTCGCATCACCGTAAGTATCGCCGTCGGCATCAACATATAAAAGCAAATAAGTGATTCCTTCGTCTGTTTCGCCGTTGCAGTTATCATCTAAAAAATTACAAACTTCTTTTGCGCCGGGTTGTATTGTTGCATCAGCATCGTTACAGTCGGTGCTTTCTGTTACATAACCTGCAAGTAAAGAGCAGGCAAGAGAGTCAGTAGAAACATCTCCGTAACTGTCGCCGTCTGCATCTGCATAATACAAAACAAACACTGCATCTTCATCAATCTCGCTGTTGCAGTTATCATCTATTGCATTGCAGTAATCCACCGGTATGCCAGGGTGTATCAGGCTGTCAAGATCATTGCAGTCTAAATTGTTATCAGCATATCCTGCCGTATCTGTGCAACTGTAAATGTAGGTTTCCATATTTCCATAGCCATCACTGTCTGCATCTGTGTAATATTTTTCCTGCTCGCAACCCTTGCCTAATTTCACAACCCACACATCTAATTCACCGTGGTTACCGCTTACATCTCCATCAGTGGATGCTGTATAACCTACTGCTATTGTTCCCCCATCATAAGTGGGGAGGGCATCATAGCTTGTTTCATTTTCAGAACCTCCAAAATGTTTCTGCCATTTTATAATACCGGCGCTGTCGGTTTTTAAAATCCAAAATGACTTTGTGAAACCTCCCTCAATTAAGGCCGACCAACCGGAAAAAAGATAATCATATTCATCTGTAAGCACACTGGATAGTTCGCCAGCCCCACTTGAACCCCCATAACACTTTGCCCGTATTAAATTGCCCGCAGAATCCACTTTCACTGTCCATGCATCACCTGCGTATGAGTCTGTCACATCACCGTCGTCCGAATTTGTAGTGCCTGCCATAAGCACTGAACCGTCAACTAAATTAGAATATGAGTCATCACTATTAGAGCCTCCAAAATTTTTCTCCCATAATATATCCCCTTCAGAATCTAATTTCACAATCCAGTAATCCCAATACACAGGAAAGTCTGAAACATCCCCGTCGTCTGAGTTAGTGAAACCGGTGCAGATATAGCCCCCATCCGGGGTTTGGGCTATGGCTTCTCCTTCATCCACATCAGAGCCTCCGAGGCATTTTTGCCACTCCAGGTTGCCTGCTGAATCAATCTTAACCACCCAAAAATCTTGCCCGCCATGATACCCGCTTACATCGCCATCATTCGATCGAGAATAACCTGTTACTGCATAGCCTCCATCTGCAGTTTGGATAATTTCAGAAGGATATTCGGTATCTGTACCCCCATAACATTTCTGCCATTCTATATTGCCCTCCTCATCAATTTTTACCACCCAGTAGTCAGAATTACCATGGTTGCCGCTTACATCGCCGTCGTTTGACCAGGTATTTGCAGTAAATATATACCCGCCGTAAGTTGTTGCTTTTATCGAATATATTGCCTCGCCGCCCTCTGAGCCTCCATAGCATTTTTTCCATACGATATTTCCTGTAGAATCCAGTTTTACCAGAAATACCCAGCGTTCAAATCCACATTCACTCCAATCACCATTTGAAGTTCCTCTGTCTCCTCCCACTATAAACCCACTGTCAGGGGCTTGTACTACTGTATATGCAATATCCCATGAACTCCCTCCAATACACAAAGACCATTCAATATCCGGTGCCTGGCAAAATGTTTTGTAGCAACTACACAATAAAAAAAGTAAGTAAATCAAGCATCTCATGGTAACTTTTTATTAGGAACTATAAAGTTAAGGTTATTTCGTTAAAATGCAAGACCTGAATAGTATTAAAATTAATTAAATGAGGGATGAAATTTCCGGTAAAAAAATATCCCATTTCTTTTTTGTTTTTCAGTTTTATCCCTACATTTATATACAGGTAAAATTGTACTATGAATACTAACGACACTGTCATTGTGAGAAAGGAGCCGTAGGCGACTGACGAAGCAATCTCATTTCACTCTGCTTCATAGTATGATCTTATGCCTGAACCAATTTTTTTAACCATCTAAAACTCTAACAACATGAAACAGTTTTTCACAAAACATGCAGTGCATGAAAAAAATGTGCTGTGCTTCACTCATTTCTTCATCTCTGCTTTTATCATTCCATTCATTTTTATTTTCCAGCCGGCACAGGCGGAAAACACATGCACTTTTAATGCTGCAGCATCTGTGTTTAAAAACTCCGCCTTTGTTGGTCTCCCTACCAACGAATCCTACGATCTTGAGATGCTTTTTCTGCCTGCCTGCGCAGGCAGGCCTGATTCTACGGAAACCGATTCAACAGAAACCACAATGTATGCTGATGGCGACACTATGGGCATGTATGTGATAGGGGTGGACACGGTCTATATCATTTATGAAGATACAGCATCTTATGGCCTCCACCTGCGGGAATCTGACAACCCTGAAGGTATCTATAAAATAGCGCTTACTGATCAGATATACAATGTACAAACGGGGCTGCTGGGCATGAACATTACTGATCTTTTTGAACCCGGTCATGCCAATGAAACGCTTGACCTGCCAAAATACCCCGCAGGTGAAACCCCATGGGACTACCTGAGCGAGCTCACCCCCAAAACCCTCCGGGTATTCAGCGGACAGGGTAGCAGGTTTATGGAACTGTTCGGCAGCCCCCGTACTGCTCCCAACGATCCGCTCAATACAACAGGCACTGCCATGAACGGCGGTTATGGCTTCTGCATGGAGCGCATCATCCCATTTTTTGATGCAACGGAAGATATGGAATCCGCCCCACCTTTGTTTCCCGATCCTCTCGATCCGGGTGGTAGTATAACTGAAGATATTGAGACTGATGGAGATATTGATGGAACTTGGTTACATCACACTTTCGAAAACACTTTTAAAGATTTTTACAACAAATGGTTGAAGCAGCCTGTTTTTGAAGTTTCTGATTACAGCTCAGTAGAAGAGTACCCGCTGTACATAAATGAGTTTATCCGCTTAGTGCAGAAAATAGAAAATGAAAATCCCGGGCATACTGTAGATGTTGTATTATGTTTTAACATACTGAGCGAAACAGCTACGGATTGTGTAAACACTCTTGAATACCTGCTTGATAATGACATGTATGATCTGAATGTAAGGGGCATAGAACTGGGCAATGAAGTATATTTTGACTGGGCTGCAGAAATGATGGGCTTTACTGATCATGGCCCTGTGAATGCATTTATTCACTATTGGGATTATATAAATGGTTATGAATATGACTCTGGTACTTCAGGGGTAGATGCAGGTGACGGTACATACAATGCCACTGATTTTGATCTTTCAACAACGCTTCCTGCTGATGTGCTGGCTGATCATGATTTTATCAGCGCTATAAAAACCAACCCGGAAACGCAGAATATTAAAATAGGGTTACCCGCCTATAATCTGCCCAACTGCGGAGAATATGCCTTCATAACTGATCCGGGAGAAGACACAAGCTCTAACATCGGCA
>JBJXHH010000115.1:0-19896 GCA_046160675.1 Chitinophagales bacterium | reverse complement strand
ATGCAGCCTGGAAAAAAACATTTGCTGAAATGAATATTCAGTTACTATCCACTCATTACAGGCATGTGATATTTGTAGTTAAGCAGGGAATTTATGTATTGAAATGCAGGTAAATACTCCACAACCTTTTTTGGCTTTAAACATAATCCTGTTTCTGTAAGCATACCACTGATGTTCTTATCTCTTTGGTTTCCTTGCAAATAATTTTGTAAGGAAGAAAATATGCTTACCGGTTACAAGAAGTTCCTGTTTTATTTCTGCTGGTGACTTTTATCATATTTAAGCTGCTGAGGAGGAGGCTACTTTTGCGGCATGAGCAGGTTGAGAGAAAATGTTAGAACGCAGGTGTTTTGTGCACACTGCGGGCAAACCTGTTCGTCAAAAACTTTTTATGCAGAAGGTGCAGGATCTGAGAAAAAGTATTTTTGTTGTTTTGGTTGTAAAACTGTGTATGAGCTCTTGGCTGAGAACGATCTAGGGGAGTATTATTCTTGTGATGTAACGCCGGGCACTTCACAAAAAAACAGGTCGCAGCAGAAATATGATATCCTGAACAGGGATGACGTAAAGAAAAACTTCCTGTTGTTTGCTAATGGCGATGTAATGCATGTCTGCTTTACCCTGCCGCAAATACATTGCAGTTCCTGCATCTGGCTGCTTGAGAACCTGCATCGCTTGCATAAAGGTGTATTGGATAGCAGGGTGGATTTTTCTAAAAAAGAGATTGTGATTGCGGTCAACAGTGAGCTGTTAAGTGTAAAAGAAATTGCAGAACTTCTTGATGCTGCTGGTTATCAACCTTACATCAGCCTGGAACAGGAAAACAACATTGCACAACCGAATATAAAAAATAACCGGATACTTAAAATAGGTGTTGCAGGCTTTTGTTTCGGCAACATTATGTTGTTCAGTTTCCCCGAATATTTTGCCGGAGGGGAAATAAATGAAAGTAAACTCAATGTATTGTTCCATTATCTCTCCCTGTTGTTTTCACTACTGGTTTTGTTGTATGCCGCAACTGAGTTTTTTGTTTCAGCAGTAGCCGGTTTGAGAAACCGTTTCCTGAATATTGATGCGCCGATAGCTCTTGCGATTATATTCACATTCCTACGGAGTTTATATGCTGTATTCATAGAAGCAGAAAATGGATACTTTGACTCTATGAGTGGGATTGTATTTTTTATGTTGATAGGCAGATACCTGCAGGATAAAACATACAGGTACCTATCTTTTGAAAGAAGTTACAAGTCATACTTTCCTCTTTCTTCGGCAAAAGTTCAAGACGGAATAGAAACGCAGGTTACCTTGCAGGAAATAAAACCCGGAGATAAAATACGGATTAGAAATGCAGAGTTAATTCCTACTGATAGTATCTTAATAAATGGAGATGCATTGATTGATTATAGTTTTGTTACAGGCGAATCAAAACCGGTGAGAAAACAGGCTCATGAGATTTTGTTTGCTGGTGGAAGGCAAATAGGTGCTTTAATTGATGTGCAGGCTGTGAAGGAAGTTTCGCAGAGTTATCTTACAGAACTCTGGAATCGTTTTGAAATGAAAGGCGAGGTATCAAACAGGGACACACTTATACAAAAAATAAGCAGGTATTTTTCCATTATTGTTCTATCTCTTGCTTCACTCGCTGCAATCTATTGGCTGGTATCAGATAAAAGTCGTGCCTTTGATGCCTTCATCACCCCGCTGATAGTTGCTTGTCCTTGTGCTTTGTTATTGTCATCCACCTTTGCAAATGCAGGGGCTATTGCTAAACTGGGCAGGGTAGGTGTATATATAAAAAATGCAAATGTGTTTGATAAACTTGCTGGCATCACTACCATCATTTTTGACAAAACCGGAACTATTACAGATGCCCAAAATTTTGAAGTAGAATTTTCGGGCTCAGAACTCACTGAGGAATTGAAACAAGAGATTGCATCAATTACGAATCATTCTCAGCACCCTTATAGCAAAGCAATAACAAAATACTTATGCTGTGATGTGTTGTTTGATGTAAAAGATGTGGTAGAAAAACCAGGATTGGGTATTGGAGGTTATGTGAAAGATAAAATTGTATTGATAGGTGCAGCGAAGTATGTTGGCGCCAACAAAGAGGTAAGTGCAGGGAGTTATGTTTCTGTGGACGGGAAGGTGAAAGGATATTTCACCTTTAAAACAAAATTTCCAACCCGGATAAAAGATGTTATCAGAAGTTTGCAACAGAAATATAAAATCTTTCTTTTGTCAGGCGATAGCGATGGTGAAAAGCAAAAACTGGATTCTCTTTTTGGTTTACAGGCACAGGAGTATCAAGCTACCCCGTTTCGTAAAATTGATTTTGTAAAAGAAAAACAGCAGCATGGCGAAAAAGTAATGATGGTGGGAGATGGCTTGAATGATGCAGGTGCCTTATTGAAAAGCGAAGTAGGAGTAGCAGTATCAGCAGATGCAAATTACTTTTCCCCGGCATCTGATATCATCATTAGAAGAGAACATATTTCCGGGTTGGATAAAATTTTGTTGTATTCTAAGTGGGTGAGAAATATCATTTTTGCTAGTCTTATTTTTTCGATTGTGTATAATGGTATTGGTTTATATTTTGCCCTTCAAGGGGAACTCTCACCAATGATCGCTGCAGTTCTTATGCCTGCAAGCACTATCAGTATACTAATTATAACATCAGGTGGAACTGCTTTATTCAGTAAAAAGCTACCTGGTAAGCTAACTATTTCATAAAAACGGTGACAAATATCACCAACAGCTTTGAGGCACATCACTTTCAAAAATAGTGTACACCCAGAATTTAGCGGCTGATTATGGATGTGCTTTTTTTACTCATTGGGTGTAGTGTGCTTGTAGCGTTGGGGTTTCTCTTTGCATTTATATGGGCTGTAAAAGACGGTCAATGGGAAGATGATATTGGACCGGGTGTAAGAATGTTGTTTGAGGATAAAAAAAAGAAAGAATTTATAAACAAAACCACAAATCATAAAATAAAAAAACATGACGAATACAGTAATGGAGAAATTCAGTTATGACAACAGAATTGTAAAACAATTTGCCTACGCAACAATACTATGGGGGCTTGTAGGCATGCTGGTTGGCTTGTGGGTAGCTTTTGACCTTGTCTTTCCAACTTTGAATCTCGGTCTTGAGTACACCTCCTACGGACGAACAAGACCCATTCATACTAACGCTGTCATTTTCGCTTTTGTAGGGAATGGTATTTTCATGGGTGTTTATTACTCCTTGCAAAGGCTCTGCAAAACAAGAATGTTCAGTGACTTCCTGAGTAAGTTCCATTTTTGGGCATGGCAGCTTGTTATTGTACTAGCTGCTGTAACGCTTGCAATGGGTTATACTTCAAGTAAAGAATATGCTGAGCTTGAATGGCCAATTGATATTCTCATAACAATTGTTTGGGTGGTATTCGGCATTAATATGTTTGGAACCATTATAAAAAGAAGAGAAAGGCATATTTATGTTGCCATATGGTTTTACATCGCAACGTTTGTAACAGTTGCAGTTCTGCATATTGTAAACTCCGTTGCTATTCCTGTTAGTCTTTTAAAAAGTTACTCCTGGTATGCAGGTGTTCAGGATGCCTTGGTGCAATGGTGGTATGGTCATAATGCCGTTGCATTTTTCTTGACAACACCTTACCTCGGTTTGATGTATTACTTTCTCCCAAAAGCGGCAAACCGCCCGGTTTATTCTTACAAATTATCTATTGTACACTTCTGGTCGTTGATATTCATTTATATCTGGGCAGGCCCTCACCACTTGTTATATACTGCATTGCCTGACTGGGCACAAACACTTGGCGTTGCGTTTTCTATTATGTTAATTGCACCCTCTTGGGGCGGGATGGTAAACGGGTTACTAACGTTAAGGGGTGCTTGGGATAAAGTGCGGGAAGATGTTGTTCTTAAATTCATGGTTGTGGCGATTACTGCTTATGGTATGGCCACATTTGAAGGACCTATGTTATCCTTACGGGAGGTCAATGCGCTTGGGCATTTCACCGACTGGATAGTAGCACATGTGCATGTTGGTGCCCTCGGATGGAACGGGTTTCTCACTTTTGGAATTTTATACTGGCTTATTCCAAAATTGTTCCGTACACAGTTGCATTCTAAATCACTTGCAAACTTTCATTTCTGGATCGGTACCCTCGGAATCATTTTTTACGCAGTACCAATGTATTGGGCTGGCTTCATGGAAGGCAGTATGTGGAAACAATTTAATGCGGATGGAAACCTGCAATACACAAACTTCCTGGAAACTTCAGCGATCCTGAAACCTTTTTACGCATTGAGGGGAGTGGGAGGATCATTATATCTCATCGGATTTTTTGTAATGATTTACAACATAATTAAAACGGTACAAAAAGGTAGTTTTCTTGCAAATGAAGAAGTAGAAGCACCCCCATTACCAAATGTTGAAAAAGTATACGCAGGGGAAGTTTGGCATCGTACTTTGGAAAGAAGACCCGTTCAGTTTGGATTATTAGCATTAGTTGTTATTCTCATAGGCGGAATAATTGAGCTAGTGCCAACATTCCTTGTAAAATCTAATGTACCAACTATCGCATCAGTTCAACCTTATACCCCACTTGAATTACAGGGAAGAGATGTATATATAAAAGAAGGTTGTTACACATGCCATTCGCAAATGATACGACCATTTAGAAGTGAAACACTACGCTATGGCGAATATTCAAAAGCAGGAGAGTTTGTGTATGATCACCCATTCCTGTGGGGCTCTAAACGAACCGGACCTGATTTACAAAGGGAAGGTGGAAAGATGCCCAACCTCTGGCATTACACACATTTTTATGACCCCAGACAACTTGCTGAAGGTTCAGTGATGCCGGCTTATCCCTGGTTGTATGAAAAAGACATTGATATAGCGAGTACTCCGGCGAAAATAAAAGCCATGCGGACAGTTGGAGTTCCTTATGAAGAAGGTTATGAAGACAAAGCAACCGAAGATTTG
This sequence comes from Chitinophagales bacterium, assembly GCA_046160675.1. Classification (GTDB taxonomy): domain Bacteria; phylum Bacteroidota; class Bacteroidia; order Chitinophagales; family BACL12; genus JACMJP01. The sequence continues at coordinate 14,901 of JBJXHH010000115.1, read as the reverse complement.
ATAATACAAGCCAAAGAGATAGCATCAAACATCGAGGAAGATATGCGTAAAAAAGGATCAGAAGAAGTGGTGGACCCGAATAAGGAAATCATTGCATTGATTGCATACATACAAAGACTTGGAACAGATATTAATAAAACATCAACTAAATAGAAAATGGAATTTAATGAACATGTATCAGCCATAGAAGGCATCGGAATATATCCTGTTGTGTCATTCAGTATTTTCTTCATCTTTTTTATTGCATTGTGTGTGTTTGTGTTCAAGATGAATAAAAATAAAATTGATACACTCAGCCACTTACCTCTGGAAGAAGAAGGAACCGCTCATTCACAAACCGATCATAAAACTGAGATTATATGAAAAATAGTTTGATGAAAATCTTTTATACTCTTATACTCTTAACTTTTCTGTTTATACCCACTACGTTGCTTGCAGCGGGTACAGGTGACACTGAAGTCAAACAGATACAATCTGAATTATTATTTTGGGTATTGCTTGTATTGGCAATCATACTTGTGTTTGTCATTTACGCCCTTACTAAAGTTACAGAATACATTGTAAGAAAAAAACAGGAAGAAACGAGACGACAAGATATAACAGCAAAAATGATAACATTGCCATTTATATTATTCGCTGCTAAACTTTCAGCAGCCCAGGGTACGGTTCAGAAGGCAGCATCTGTCTGGCAGGATCCATATATGCCTATGTACGGATTACTGGCTTTGTTAGTCGTTATTATACTTGGCCAAAGCCTAGTAATTTTTAACTACATGCGGAAAACTGTTCCGGCTAAGGCGATCGTTGAAAAAGAAAATTGGTTAGAAAGATTTTGGCAGAAGATCAACCCAACAGTTCCGATTGAGAAAGAGAATGATATCCTTCTTGATGATCATGAGTATGACGGAATCAGGGAACTGGATAATGGGATGCCGCCCTGGCTGAGGTTTTTGTTTAATGTTACTGTTGTCTTCGGCGTTGTATACTCTGTTTATTATTTGAGCGGGATGGGCTTGACACAAGATGAAAAGTATGATAAAGCAATTGCAAAAGCGGAAATTGAAAAGCAGGAGAGAATGAAGGATGCACAAAATTTTGTTGATGAGACTACAGTACAACTTATTCAATCTGCTGAAGTGCTTGCATCAGGGAAAGAAATTTATTTAACGAATTGTGCTGCATGTCATACTGCAACCGGAGGAGGAGAGACAGGGCCAAATTTGACTGATGATTATTGGGTGCATGGCGGAAGTATCAACGACATATTTAAAACAATTAAATATGGAGTACCTGCAAAAGGGATGATAGCCTGGCAAAACTCATTAAGTCCAAGGCAAATAAGTGAGGTTGCAAATTTCATAAAGTCTCTACGAGGTACTAATCCCCCGGGAGCTATCCCAGCGGCAGGCGTACTTTATGTTGAAGGCCAGGAAAATTCTATAGATAGCATAAAGGCAAAGGCTGATTCAATAATGATGGATACCACAAAAAGTATGTTGCAATAATGAATGAAGAAAAATCATTCAGGGATATTATTTACACTTCGGATGAAGAAGGTCACCGGAAATGGGTATATGCGCATAAGCCCTCCGGATTGTTATATAGGTACAGGAGTTTGCTGAGTTATATTTACCTGGCTGTTTTCATCATATTACCTTTTCTGAAAATAAACGGCCATCCTCTTTTTCTTTTTGATGTTCCGGGGAGAGAGTTTATTTTATTCGGCGTTATATTCTGGCCTCAGGATTTTTTCATCTTCGCAATCGGAATGCTCACTTTCATGGTATTCATTGTTTTCTTTACAGTTGTCTATGGGAGAGTGTTTTGTGGTTGGGCATGTCCGCAAACAATTTTCATGGAAATGGTTTTCAGAAAAATTGAATATTGGATAGAAGGTTCCGCCGAACAGCAAAAAAGACTTGATAAGCAGCACTGGAATAGAGAAAAAATACTGAAGAAAGGTGGTAAACATATCTTATTTTACGCTATTTCATTCCTTATTTCAAACCTGTTCCTGGCTTATATTATAGGTGTTGATGAATTAAGCAAGATCATTGCAGCACCAGTTTCTCATAATATTGGCGGATTCTTTGCCTTGCTTGCTTTCAGCGGAGTGTTTTACGCAGTTTTTGCTTTTGCAAGGGAGATGGTTTGCACATTTGCCTGTCCTTATGGAAGGTTACAAGGAGTTCTGCTTGACAAAAATTCAATTGTTGTAGCATATGATTACAAAAGGGGAGAACCCAGAGAAAAGATCTCTCATGAAAAAGAAACCCCTTTATCCGGTGATTGTATTGATTGTGCAATGTGTGTGAAAGTTTGCCCGACAGGAATTGATATCAGGAATGGAACACAACTAGAATGTATTAACTGCACAGCTTGCATTGATGCCTGTGATGCAGTAATGGAAAAGGTACATAGACCTAAAGGCCTTATACGATATGCTTCAGAAAATAATATCGCCAATAAACAAAAGCTGGAAATAACACCTCGTATGGTTGCATACTCTGCTGTTTTAACGGCACTCGTAGTTGTGTTAAGTATTATTCTTGTTTCCAGGGAACATTTTGATGCCAGTATTACCCGTGCACAGGGACAGCTCTATCAAAAAACAGACAGCACACATTACAGTAACCTCTATAACATTAAACTGATTAATAAAACTCATGAAACGTTCCCTGTTGAACTTCGGCTCGCAGGCAAAAATGGATATATACAAACGATAGGAGGCGAAATGAATGCGGGTTCTGAAACTTATACTGAAAGTTCATTCTTTGTTGTGCTTGATAGAAGTGAATTAACAGCAAAAAAATTGGATATAAATATTGAAGTGTATTCAGGTGATACGAAGCTGGAAACAGTACACACAATTTTTTACGGGCCGTTGTTAAAAATATAAAATATGAATTGGGGAAAGGGTGTTGTTATTGCTTTTGTTTGTTTTATAAGTATGATTATCGTCATGATCATTCTAGCTGTAAGAGGGTCTGTTCAACTTGTTACAGATGACTATTATGAACAGGAGCTTGTTTACCAAGATAAGATTAATGCGACAGTTGCAGCTTCAGTTTTTGTTGACAGCATTATTGTAAGTCGGGATAATAAATTCGTTACAATTTTATTCCCGGCTGGTCTTCAAGCGGAAAAAGGGGAAATATATTTTTATCGACCTTCTGATGCTTCGCTTGACAAAAAATTCCCTTTAGAAATTCAAAACAACAGGGAAATATCGTTTAATGTTAATGAATTTGCATATGGAAAATATACGGTTAAGTTAAGTTGGCAGTATAAGAATGAATCGTTTTATTGTGAAAAAGAAGTTTTTATCTGATGGAAATGTATTACTCGGCCCTCATAATTGCACTTGCTGGAAGCCTGCATTGTGCAGGTATGTGCGGACCCCTTGTAATTTCCTTGCATTTAAAAGGTTTGGCAAACTCACCAATTACATTCATACAATATCATGCTGCAAGGATCGCCATGTATGTGTTGCAGGGAGTCATATTTGGGTTGGTTGGATTTGGTGTTTTTGCAGCAACATCACAACAAGTATTGTCGATAATTGCAGGTCTTGCAATTCTGATAGCCGCCTTTTTTACAGCATTGACCGGAAGAAGTAAATTTTCTCTTTTTGTATGGTTCAATAATTTTCTTCACAGGCTTTTCAAGGGTGTTGCTAATAAAAACAAAAATTTAGTATCGCTTGCTTCTGGTGTTGTAAATGGTTTGCTCCCCTGTGGATTGGTTTACATAGCTTTATCTGCTGCGCTTGCTATAGGTAAACCAACAGATTCTGCCTTGTATATGTTGAGCTTTGGTATAGGCACTGTTCCGGCAATGTTAATTATTTCTCTCACAGGAAAATACAGCAGTAAGTTGCGCCTGAATTTCCGGAAAGTATCATTTGTACTCACTATATCTGCCGGCCTTTTCCTGGTTGTAAGGGGGCTCAATCTTGGGATACCTTACATCAGTCCACAATATAATTTTGAAACTAAAGAAATGCAATGTTGTACGATAAAGTAGTTTTCAGCAGTTGAAAGGATAATTCAAATGATAAAAACTTTTTTTCAAATTCAAATTAATTGAAGCAAGATATTTAATTTGCCGAGTTACGATAATGCCCTTAGCCAGATTGCTCAATTTTACAAACCCAGTTCTAATCTACCTTTTAGTAAGGCGATAACAGTGAGTGAATCTTTTATCTCACCTCTTTGAAGCATTGCATATCCATCATCAAAATGTATTTTTTTTAATGCAATATCTTCATCTTCGTCTGGATCAGGTTCATGGAAAGTTAACCCGGTGGCAAGATAAATGTATCCTACCTCATCGGTCACTGAATTAGAAGTTTGTATCTCGCATAGCAGTTTCCAATGGTTTGCTTGAACACCTGCTTCTTCAAGCAGTTCCCGTTTGGCAGATTCCAATGGAGGGATATTCTTGTCGCCTCCTCCTTCGGGAATTTCCCAAGTGTATTCATTTAAAGGGTAGCGGTGTTGACCCACTAAGTAAATATTTCCTTCTTCATCAACAGGTAAAATCCCTATAGCATAGTTTTTAAACCGCACAACCCCGTAAATACTTTCATTGCCGGAAGGATTGATAACTACATGTTCTTCAACATGGATCCAGGGGTTATTATAAACTTGTTTTGAAGAAATTTTTTCCCAGGGTTGTTTTTTAAGAGGAGGCATTTTGTCTATAATAAAATTGATCAAACCATCTTATCATAACCAAGAATTTCCAACATGCTTTCTACTTGCTGGTGATCTGCAAACACTTCAGTAGTAATATTTCCAGCATCATCCTTGTCTACTAAGATATGTTGGGGTGAAGGAATAAGACAGTGTTTTGTGCCACCGTATCCTGATATACTTTCCTGGTATGCACCTGTATGAAAGAAACCTATGTAGAGAGGTTCTGCATTATTTACCACAGGAAGATATACTTCGTTAGTATGCGCTTCACTGTTATAATAATCCATTTGGTCGCAACTTAAACCGCCAATATTTGCCCGCTGAACACCATTACCCCACTTGTTTACGGGCAATAAAATGAACCTTGAGTTTATACCCCAGGAATCAGGCATAGTAGTCATAAGCGAATTATCAATCATATACCAACGTTCACTATCGTTTTGCAGTTTCTCAGCAAGCACCTGGAAAATAAATGCTCCGCTTTCTGCAACTGTAAAACTGCCAAATTCTGTAAAAATATGCGGACAGTCAACACCTTCTTCCTCGCAAGTAGATTTTACCTTATTCAAAATTTCATTAGCCATGTATGCATAGTCATAATCAAAACCCAGTGAATTTTTGTGAGGCCATCCGCCACCAATGTTGAATGAATCCAGCTCCGGGCAGATTTTCTTCAACTCACAATATACTTTCAAAGACTTTGTTAATTCATTCCAATAGTAGATTGTATCCCTGATGCCGCTGTTAATAAAAAAATGCAGCATTTTCAATCTAAACTTAGGGTTGTCTTTTATCCTGTCAATATAAAATTGTTTTATTTCTGAGTAACGGATTCCCAACCTTGAAGTATAAAGATGAAAAGTTGGTTGTTCTTCCGCTGCTATCCGAATACCCAGGTCGCAATCATAAATAATAGTATTTTCATATTCATCCAGTTCCTCTTTATTATCTAAAATAGGAATTATATTAAAATCAAGATTTGCAAGTTTGCTGATACGTTGGGTATAAAGTTTTGTTTTAAAGCCGTTACACACTATCAGCGTATCTTTTGTGATAAGCTTATGTAGGTAGCATTTTTCAATAATGTCAATATCAAACGCAGAAGATGTTTCAACATGGATGTCATTACTCAGAGCTTCTTTCAAAACATGAGCAAAATGTGAACTCTTTGTGCAGTAGCAATAAAAATACTTTCCGGGGTAATTATTTTTTTCTATTGCATCAGCAAACCATTTTTTTGCCTTTTGAATGTTTTCTGAAATTTTCGGAAGATAAGTGATTCGGAGGGGCGTTCCATACTCATCTATCAGTTGTTTCAGGTTAATCCCGTTAAAGTAGAGATAATTGTTTTTTACTTCAAAACTATCCTGCGGAAAATAGAAAGTCTGCTGGATAAGGTCAAGGTAAGTGTTCTTCAATGTATGTGATCTGTTTTAGTTAGAAAGCACTGATTTTTTTAGCAGGGCAAAAATAATAACTTTGTGTTTATGAAAAGGATAAAAATCATTTCGGTGAATTCAGAACTGGGAGCCGGAACCAGAGGCGCCGGAATGGGCTTTGACGCAATTCGAGTTGCCGCATGGACAAAGGGCAGTAAGTACTTTAAGGAACACCCGCCCACAATTCTGCCAAGTAATAATGATGAAGTGCTGGATGATATTGAAACTGCTTATTCAGTGAAGATCGAATACATTGTTGAAATGTATAAAAGAATAGCTGAGACTGTAGTTGATTGTATGAAGAAAAAAGAATTTCCTGTTATCATTTCCGGAGATCATAGTAATGCAGGAGGAACAATTGCAGGTTTACGAATGGCTTTTCCAAAAGAAAAGCTCGGAGTTATCTGGGTGGATGCACATACCGACATACATACGCCTTACACAACACCATCAGGAAATTTACACGGTATGCCCCTGGCCACAGCTTTGGCAGTTGATAATAAAGTTTCACAAATAAATAACCCAGAGAAAAAAACTATTGAAGCCTGGGAGAGGCTGAAAAAAATTGGGGGAATTTCACCAAAAATTTCTTTTAAAGATCTAATTTATATTGCCGCAAGAGACATGGAGAAACCAGAAAAATACATTGTAAAGAAAAATAACGTAAAAATTTACAGCGTACAAAAAATGAGGGAAACCGGAATTCAGTATGTCGTAGACGATGCCCTGAGAAGGCTGGAGCATTGTGATAAAATTTATGTTTCCTTTGATGTTGACAGCATGGATGCAAATGTGAGCCGGGGAACAGGAACTCCTGTGAAAAGCGGGTTATATGAAAGTGAAGCATTTTCATTGATGAGTGCATTGGCAAAAAGCCCGAAAGTGTGCTGTGTTGAAGTAACAGAAGTGAACCCTACGCTGGATAACAAGAAAAACCTGATGGCTGAAATTGCTTTGGAAATTTTGGAGCAAACTACCATTGAAATAGAAAAACGATTGAAATGAAGCCTGAAGAGCAGTTAAGAAATGATGTTGCCGCTGCAATTTTAAAACTCTACTCTACACAAATTGAACATGGTAAGATCATTATTGATAAAACACCCCCGGAGTTTGCAGGCGAATTTACTGTAGTAGCTTTTTCATTAGCAAAGATCAGCAAGAAAAGCCCTGATGCCACTGCGAATGAAATTGGTAATGAACTTCTCCGAAATTCTGCAAATATCTCAGCGTTCAATGTGGTGAAAGGGTTTCTCAACATTTCTTTTTCAGATGCATACTGGATTCAAGTATTGGTAGAGATTCCTGAAAAGAATTATGGGAAACTTCCTTCTACCGGGAAGACAACTGTAGTGGAGTATTGCGGGCCTAACACTAATAAACCCTTACACCTCGGGCATGTGAGGACCATGCTTATCGGTTATTCTGTTGCAAATATTCTAAAAGCGGCAGGCAATGCTGTGCATAAAGTCAACATACTTAATGACAGGGGCATAGCGATTTGTAAAAGCATGGTAGCGTATATGCGACATGGAGGGGATAAAACGCCTGAAAGTGAAAAAATTAAAAGCGACCATTTTGTCGGGGATTACTATGTTAAATATCAAAAGATATTTGATCAGGAAGTAGGCATAATGGAAAAAGAAGGAATAACAACAGAAAATGCTGCTAAGAAAGCGCCAATTTATTTAGAAGCAGTTGACATGTTACAAAAGTGGGAAGCTCATGATGCTAAAGTTCTTGCATTATGGGAGAAAATGAATTCATGGGCTATTGAAGGACAAAATGAGACGTATAGAAAAATAGGAGTTGATTTTGAGAAAGATTATAAAGAGAGTGAGTATTACCTGAAAGGGAAGGAAATGGCTTACGAGGGAGTAAAAAGAAATGTGTTCTTTAAAAAAGAAGATGGCAGTATCTGGGTGGATCTTACAAGTGATGGCTTAGATCAGAAAGTGTTGCTCCGTGCAGATGGCACCTCAGTTTATATCACACAGGACATGGGTGTTGCGCAGCAGCGATACAAAGATTTTACAATGGATACATCTATCTATGTTGTAGCTAATGAGCAGGATTATCATTTTAAAGTTTTGAAACTTGTGTTGAAAAAACTCGGTGAGCCCTATGCTGATGGGATTTATCATCTTAGTTATGGGATGGTTGATCTGCCCGAAGGAAAAATGAAAAGCAGGGAAGGAACCGTGGTGGATGCGGACGATCTGATAGATGCCATGATAACAGATGCAAAAGAATTCCTCGAAAGTTCTGAGAAGAAGATAGATATTCCGGAAAGCGCAAAAGAAAACCTATACAGGCAAATCGGTTTAGCTGCGTTGAAATATTTTATTTTAAAGATCGACCCGAAAAAAAGAATTCTATTTAATCCAAAAGAAAGCATTGATCTGCATGGAAATACAGGCCCTTTCATTCAATATACTTTTGCGAGGATTCAATCTGTCTTCAGAAAATTGTCCGAAACCGGTTTCCAGCCAAAAGAAATTTCCTTCAATTCATTGTTGCCTGGTGAAAAAGAACTGATTGTTTTACTCGAACAATATCCGTCAATTATTCAGCTTGCCGCAGATACTTTTTCTCCTGCTGAAGTTTCAAATTACATTTATCATCTTGCAAAAACTTTTAACAAATTTTACGCAGATCACTCTATCGTAAAAGCAGAGAGCGAAGAAAAGCTGCATTTGAGAGCAGCGATTTCCTACCGGGTAGCTAATGTGTTGAGAGATGGGTTAAACCTTCTTGGCATAGAAGCGCCGGAAAAAATGTGAAAACATGAATGATTGCCTTGATTATATCTATAATTTCGGCGGGGAACAACGCAAGATCATGTTATATCTGCATAATCTCATCGGAGCATTCCCTGAAGTAACTTCGAAACTGAAATTTAAAGTACCGTTTTACTATTGCCGAAGTTGGATTTGTTACATGAATCCTCGAAAAAACGGTAACATCGAGTTGTGTTTTGTCCGGGGAAATGAACTGAGTAATGCAAATAGATTACTGGATTCAAAAGGGCGAAAACAGGTTTCAGGGTATACAATTGATAAATTAAAAAACATTGATGAAACTCGTTTGTTGGAAACCCTTCAAGAGGCTCTATTGCTTGATGAAATGACAAAATACCAATCGAAGAGGAAACTTCGTAAAAAATAATTACCCCTTAAATTTTCAGGAATCTTTTTGCAGTACTACCCCTTGAATTTGTAAGTGTAATAATAAATACTCCCTGAGGCAGACTGGAAACTTGTAATACATTCTTGGCCTGCTGAAACATTCCTGTTTCAAACACCTCATTTTTTATTGTGCTTATTTGATAAAATGTTTCTTCCTCGGTAAACAAATTGATAGATAATTTTTCTACAACTGGGTTTGGATAGATAGAAAAATTTCCCGCAAGTTGAGCAGAAATATTTATGTAACTCAGTGTAGCCTGTGTTGAAATACCTAAGGATTCATTATAGTAAGTTCCTGAGGGAGTTATTTTCAGTTCTGCTGCTGTAACCATGTAATCATAATCTCCGCTTTCTGTTGTGTAATCTGTAAAGTATGCAGTTGTCAGCAGATCTGAATTTCTTTTTACATATAATATGCTGTCAGTATGTTTCCTGTAAACATTGTAGCCTATCACATTTTCATCGCTTGATGTATCCCAACTTAAGTCAACTTGAAAGGGAGCCTCAACTGGTACATTTGCTACCAGGTTAGATGGCGGCATAACATAATGCATACGCAATGTAGGATCGCCAAGTAAATTAATACTTACCATTTTATTAAACCCGGGGTAAGTACTTGAAAAATAAGTTGATAAATTGTTCTGTGTAAGTTGTGCACAATAGCCAATATTTTTACCCATGCCCATTGCATAAAAATGCCAGTTAGGCCTGCCCGCCCAGCAGTTGGTTAAAGTATTTCCTTGCGCAAGTGCGGCCCGCAAAAAATTATCCGTATTATCCCAGTCGCCAAAATAACTTCCAAACAGCATGGTAAAAACAGTGTTCAGAGAATCAATACTTAGAGAGTATGTGTCACCCACTCCGCTTGCTCCCTGGTACCATCCGCCGCCGCATCCGTAACTCCACAGGTAGGTTTCGCCGCTGCCTGTGTAATAACTCATTTCAGTAAAGTAATCATTGTTAAAAATATTTTCCCTGTTTAGAAGTGGTGCAAAATTCCTGTAACCGTTTTGCGAAAAACCTTCACTATAACTAATAAAGTTGTCATCAATAATGGCCTTGTCGCTTGTAGTAAATTGGTTTATTTTGAATGCATGATTTTTTTGCATGTAGGCTACTAACAATTGCTTTTCTGTTTTTTCAAAAGAAGGGAGATCAAAAAAATCAATTCTCCCCGTTTGTAAAACAACCTCACCCGGAAGGTAACTCTGATCATACTTTCCATCTCCCGGAACATTGTGATTTTTTGAGTTTCCAGAAACGGTAGAATTCACTGATACATCGGTCCATGTACCTTCTATATCCGCATAAAACATATCAGTCGGCCATGCTCCCTGGTGGTCTGGATGCCCGTCTGGATTTAGGTTACCGGAATAAGGAACAGGAACATGCCCGACGAGAAGGAGACTGTGAGTAGACTCTGGATTTTCATTATAAATAGTTGTTATCTGTTCCTTCACACCTGAAACGGAATCATCTGCATTTACAAAAAGTTCTTTCACAAGCCAACCATCAGCTGCTATATCCTGCTTAAAAATTTCATATGCTTCTAAAAAATCCGGTTCAGAAATATAAGAATCTTCTGTTACAATGATGCAAATCCCTTTATTAAAACCATGATTCACCTGAATACCGGAAGTAACATAGCCGTATTTTGTCGGGCTTGATGATGAAGTCATGGTTATTTTATAATCATATAAGTTGTTTTCTAAAACTGTCGCATCAACATAGCCTGAAGAACTACCATCAATTTCTTCCAGGAGATCCCAACTTGTTTCGGATAAGTCTTTTCTATACACTTTGAAGCTGGCAGCATCCGCATCTGCCTCCCAAAACAATTGGATTTCTGCAGGTAGGACTTGAATGGTAGCTGAAGCACTCACAGTTAAAGAGTCGCCCCAGGTAGTTTGAGCCTTGATATGAATAGTTTCAATCAGGGTTAAAATGAATATTATTTTTTTCATCAATATATTTCGTGTACAAAGTTATAATCTTTCTCAAGAGTTACCTTATGACTGCAAGCAAGTAACTTCGCAAAAACAATGAAATGGATATATAAATTATATGTTGACGCTTATAGTGGGTTGGACCGCTCATCCTGGCTCATTGCATTCATTACATTGATCAATCGTAGCGGCATGATGGTATTACCCTTCTTGGGTTTATATCTCACAGAGGATTTAAAATATAGCAATGCAAAAGCAGGTATTGTGTTGAGTATTTTCGGTATTGGTAGTATGGTCGGCTCCTTGTTAGGCGGATATTTAAGTGATAGGATAGGGCATTTCAGAATAGTTTTCACTTCTCTTTTTTTCGGAGGAATATTATATATACTGTTGGCATTTATTTCCACTTATTCAACATTATGTATTGCAGTTTTTTTTGCAAGTGTTGTAAATGAAGCACTTCGCCCGGCACTCACATCATCGGTTTCATTTTATGCAACAAAAGAAAATACAACCCGGTCGTTTTCTTTATTACGCATGGCAGTGAATCTGGGCGCAAGTATTGGCCCCGCTTTAGCTGGGTTACTTGCAGTAGTTGGGTACTTTTGGATATTTATCGGAGACGGATTTACAAGTATTACCGCGGCTTTAACTTATTACTACTTTTTCAAAGGAAAGGGAAAACTCTCTCAAAATAAGGGAGATGAAAACTCTTTCACTGAGGAACTCTCAGTTAAAAAGGACCTTCTTAAACAAAACCCTTTAAAAGATATTCTCTTCTTGTTGTTTTGTTTAGGCACTCTTGGTTACGCTATTGTGTTCTTTCAACTTTGGAGCAGTATACCTCTATTTTACAAGCAAGTACATTTCCTTCCGGAGCCGGAGATAGGCATTCTACTTGCCCTCAATGGGCTTCTTGTTTTTATTATAGAAATGCCTCTCGTGCATCGATTCGAAAATAAAATTCCACCAGGGCGGATCATTAAGTTCGGTGTATTTTTCCTTGCACTTGGCATTGCAAGTTTAAATTTTTCTTCGGCGCATTACATATTATACGTAAGTATGCTGCTTATGAGTATCTCCGAAATACTAGCCATGCCATTTATGATGACTGCTATTATCCGGCGTTCAGGAAATGAGAACAGGGGAAAATACATTGGTATTTACTCCATGACCTGGAGCAGCGCATTTATTTTTGCACCGCTTTTAGGAACGTATGTCATTGAACACTTTAATTATACTACGCTGTGGTGGGTTTTATGTGGTATCTGTTGCTTGACTTTTATGGCTCTTCATTTTTGCCTTAAGAAAATTGCTCATTGAGTATAAATACCAAAACCTTTTATACTGCCAACCTTGTTATCGCAGGTTGAAAATTTAGTTCCTGTATGACTGGACAATTTAAAATATTTTCTGTTCTAAAGTGCTTGGGAATGATAGAGGAAGTAGTTTTATCCTGTATTTTTGCCCATATTGATAATACACTTTGTTATGAAAAAATTTCTTTTTTGTTACCTGGTTTTCACTTTTTCTTTTGCCTTTTCGCAGGAAGGTATGTGGCTGCCAATGCTATTGCAAGAGAACGAAGCGCAAATGCAGAAGCAGGGATTTCAGCTTACAGCAAAAGATGTGTATGATGTGAACAATACAAGCATGAAGGATGCTGTTGTGCTGTTCGGTGGCGGCTGCACAGGAGAGGTTATTTCCAATGAAGGATTAGTACTTACCAATCATCACTGCGGGTTTTCTGCAATCAATGCAGCAAGTACTGTTGAAAAAAATTATTTGAGGGATGGATTTTGGTCTTATAATAAAAACGAGGAAATTCCTGCTCCGGGGCTTTCTGTTACATTCATTATTCGCATGGAGGATGTAACAGACAAGATTGTTCCGATGCTGGGAAGTATAACTGATGAAAAAGAAAGAAATGCTAAAATAGCCGAACTAGGGAAACCTCTTATAACGGAAGCAACTGTCAATACACATTATGATGCTACTATCCGTCCTTTTTATTATGGCAATCAGTATTATCTTATTGTTTCGGAAACTTTTAATGACATAAGATTAGTAGGAACCCCACCTGAGAGTGTTGGAAACTTTGGTGGCGAAACAGATAATTGGATTTGGCCCAGGCACACAGGAGATTTTTCTTTGTTCCGCATTTACGCAAATAAAGAAAACAAACCGGCAGCTTTCAGTACCGAAAATGTTCCCTTCAAGCCAAGGTATTTTTTCCCGATCTCCACAAAAGGTGTAGAAGAAAATGATTTTACAATGGTGTTTGGCTTCCCTGGCAGAACACAGGAATACCTGACAAGTTATGCTGTTGATCTGCTTATAAACACAACGAATCCGAACCGCATTGCATGCAGAGATGCGAGACTTGCTGTTATGAATGAATATATGTCGGACAATGATACAGTAACACTTCAGTATGCTAGTAAGGCTAAAGGATTAGCGAATGCTTATAAAAAATGGAAAGGGGAGATGATAGGTTTAAAAGCGAATGATGCGGTGAGTAAGAAGCAGGAGTTTGAAAAAAAATTTCAAACTTGGGCTGATAGCTTCATGGGGAAAAATAAAGATTACTGGCAACTCCTGACGCAGTTTGAAAAAGTGTATATTGAATACAAACCCTACAGTGAACTGGTAGATTATACTGTTGAAGCTTTTTATGGAATTGAGATCATCAACTTTGCAAATAATTACAGTGACCTTGCAAAAAAGGGGCAGGTTGATTCTGTAACCAATGCTGACCTTCAGAAAGATGCAGAGAAGCTCAAAGGGAATGCTGCAGGTTATTTTAAAAATTATAACAAGTCCCTGGACAGAAAAATGTTTGCGACTTTATTGAAAATATATAGTGACAGCGTTGCCAAAGAACTACAACCTGTTTATTTCCGTGAACAGGTTGCACTTTACAAGAATGATTTTTCAGCATGGGCTGAAGATGTTTTCGAGAAGTCAGTTTTTGCTGATGAACAAAGGCTCTCAAAATTCCTCAGCACCTATTCAAAAAAGAAGGGCAAAAAATTATTGAAGGATCCAATATTTAAGCTTTGTGAAACAATGAAAGTGCATTATGCAAACATCGGGGCCGAGAAAATCAACCCTGCACTTTCAGAAATATCCGTTCTTATGCGGAATTATATGCAGGCGCAAATGCTCATGCAATCGGGTAAAAGGGTTTACCCGGATGCAAATTCTACTTTGCGGGTAACTTTTGGAAATGTGAAAGGATACATTCCAAGCGATGGGGTTTATTACAACTTCTCAACTACTGATGAAGGTATTGAAAGAAAGTACCGTGATGGTGATGAAGAATTTGATGTGCCTGACAAACTGCTGCAACTTTTCAAGGCGGATGATTTTGGAAAATATGCTGATGTAAACGGTAACCTTCCTATTGCTTTTATTGCAAGCAATCATACCACAGGTGGGAACAGTGGAAGCCCCGTATTAAATGCTAAAGGGGAAATAATAGGTACAAATTTCGACCGGGTGTGGGAGGGTACGATGAGTGATGTTTTATATGATATCAACAGATGCAGGAATATCTCCATTGATGTTCGTTATACCTTATTCATCATTGATAAATATGCAAATGCGCAGAATATCATGAGTGAACTGA
>JBJXHH010000114.1:0-2671 GCA_046160675.1 Chitinophagales bacterium | reverse complement strand
ATTAAAAAATTCTTATTTTCGCCCTTCAACAACTTAATATTTCGAAATATGAAAAAACTTTACATTAACAACAATGCGAAAAAACTTGCAGCATATTCAGCAATGGCAGGGGCTTTCGTAAGCGCTGCATCTAGCGCTGATGCACAGGTTACTTACGTTGACCTTGAACCTGATGAAGAGCTGGAAATCGGAGCTGTTTATTTTCTTGACATGGATGATAATGGCGATGATGACTTCCTTTTCCAGGTAGCTTCTACTTCTGGTGGAAGTTGGTCGTTTGCAAGGGTTTTTGGCTCTGTAACTACCTCTGCGTATTCATTTGGAAACAGTACAAACCGTGTGGTAGGCTATTCCGGAGCATTTCTTCCTTATGGTTCTGCACTGGATGAAGATGAAGTAATTGATGAGGATGCTGATTTCTTAGAAACTTATGCTGTGGCATTCCTTGCTTCCATTTACGGCGGTATCACCTATGGTGCTTTTGCTGATCAAGATGATAAATACCTCGGAGTTAAATTCGACATTGATGGTGAAGTTCACTATGGCTGGATAAGATTAGATGCAACAGTGGGACCAGTTAGTGCAACGTTGAAAGACTATGCATATCAGGCTACAGCTGAAACAGCAATTAATACCGCACAAACTGAAGATCCAGTTGCTATCAATACCATTGATCCTTCAAAACTTTCTATTTACAGCTACGGAAATACCGTGAACTTAGTAGTGAACAATCTGAATGCTGAAAATGGTGAAGTGAAGATTTTCAATATGCAGGGACAGGTAATATTTACTGCTCCTTTAAACGCAAAAGGAATGCAAATTACAATGCCGTTTGCTGCTGAAGGAACCTACACTGTAAAAGCAACATCTGTTGAGGGTGTTATGAGTCAACAAGTATTTCTTAGTAAATAAGAATATCAATTCTTGAATAATAAAATGGCCCGCTAAGCGGGCCATTTTATTAACTTATTAGTTAACTTTAAAAGTGATGTCTCCCTTGTCAAAAAAATTTATGATCTGCTTTGCTGCTGCAATACCAGCGTTTACATTGGCCTCTTCAGTTTGAGCGCCCATCTTTTTTACTGGGGCAAACCACCTTTTTGAAAATTTTTCTTTAAAAATATCAACATTTTTGGGCATGAAATCACTTGCATATTTTATGTCAGTTCTTTCCTCAAGTATTTTTATCAAATCATTCTCATTCACTACTTCTTGCCTTGCAGTATTGATAAGAGTTGCTCCCTGAGGTAAGAGTTTAAGTAAATGACTATCAATAGCTCCAACAGTATCACTCACAGCGGGTATATGTAACGAAACATAATCACACTGTTCAAAAATTTCCTCAAAGCTCCCAGATGGGTTAACCCCGTCAATACGCATTGATACTGGATCAGGGTTCCTTTTATAAGCGTACACATTCATGCCAAATCCTTTTCCAATCTGCGCCATAAAGCGACCAATGTTTCCATACCCAATCAACCCCAGTTTCTTTCCTCTCAATTCACTTCCACTACTACCGTCAAATTGTTTTCTCGCTACATACAGCATCATCCCAAAACAACATTCTGCCACTGCATTGGCATTTTGCCCCGGGGTATTCATTACGCAAATATTTTTTTCAGTTGCAATCTTTAGGTCAACATTATCATAGCCTGCACCCGCTCTCACAACAATCTTTAGACGGGTTCCAGCATATATCACATCTTTGTCTACTATATCACTCCGAACAATTAAAGCATCAGCATTTTTCACTGCATCAAGAAATTCTTTTTTATCAGAATAATTTTCTAATAAAAGAATTGTATGTGATGAGTTTTCTACAACTTTTTTTATTTTTTCAGTCGCATCTTTAGCAAATGCTTTTTCAGTGGCTAGTAAAATTGTACTCATAATGTTTAAGGATGTAAATAAAAAAATGATTAGGATTTCATTTTTGTAAATTCATGCATGAGCGAAACTAAATGCTGCACACTTTCCAAAGGTAAAGCATTATACAGTGATGCCCTAAACCCTCCTACTGATCTGTGACCTGCAAGACCTATACACTTTTTTTCTTTTGCAAATTGTAAAAACTCAGGTTCTAACTCTTTGTTTTCCATAATAAAATTTACATTCATCCATGAACGGTCTTGTTTTTCAACTGTTCCTTTAAATAGTGGGTTTTTGTCAATGG
This sequence comes from Chitinophagales bacterium, assembly GCA_046160675.1. Classification (GTDB taxonomy): domain Bacteria; phylum Bacteroidota; class Bacteroidia; order Chitinophagales; family BACL12; genus JACMJP01. The sequence goes on along the minus strand of JBJXHH010000114.1, from coordinate 498 downwards.
CTTCATAAAGTGTATCAGCCTTCTCTTTATTCATAACCTCAATCTTTTCAAGTCCAATAGATTTTATCCATCTAAGTGTAAGCATCATCACATAAATTGAAAAAACTGGGGGAGTATTAAACATAGATCCATCCTTTATATGTGTCTTGTAATCCATCATTGTTGGGATCGCTCGGGTTACCTTTCCTAAAAGACTTTCTTTTATAATAACCAAAGTTACCCCAGCAGGGCCTATATTTTTTTGAGCGCCGGCATAAATAAGATCAAATTGCGAAAAATCAAGCTTGCGGCTGAAAATATCACTACTCATGTCTATAACAATTGGAACAGGTGATTTCGGATAAGACTGATACTCCGTTCCGTAAATTGTGTTGTTTGAAGTTAAATGCAAATACTTGAGTGAACTCGGTATCTCAAACCCCGAAGGAATAAAGGTATAGGTTGATGACTCTGAAGATGCAAGCTCTTGAACATTCCCAAACAACTTTGCCTCTTTTT
>JBJXHH010000113.1:0-13161 GCA_046160675.1 Chitinophagales bacterium | reverse complement strand
TCAACCCTCCCGCTGGAACACCCCCTGAATTTATTGCAGTAACGGCCGCAGCAATTGTTGAGTAAGTACCCGGTACTGTCCAGGTAGTTTGCGAAAATGCGGAAAATGAAAAAAACAAAAAGAGCTTTAGCAACAGGAAAGTTGATGTAAGATGATTTTTCATCAATTTTTTTCTGAAAAGATCTGATTTGTGTGTTCTCACAATAAAAAGGTGATTCCCCAAAGTTCCTAAATGGTAAAGGGTTTCGGAAACAATTGTAAGTCCCATTCATAGAATTGAGAAGGGTTTTTACAATGGGGTTACAATTCAGGCTAAAAGAAAGGGCTGACCTGGAAGGACAGCCCTTTCTGCTATGAAAAAATACGAAATTAATACCCTGGATTTTGAACAAGATTGGGGTTTGCAACTATATCTGAAGACGGCAAAGGGTACAGATTCAGGTAATCCGGAACCGATGTGCCGGCAAACGACCCGCCTTTAAACGCCCATAGGTAGTCGCCGCCTGTAAATTTCCCGAAACGTATTAAGTCTGTTCTGCGGGTTGCCTCCCAGTATAGTTCTCTTGCTCTTTCATTCAATACATCTTCAGGAGTGATTGCTCCAACATTTTCGCTTGCATCGCCATAGGCCCTTTCCCGAAGAGCGTTGAAATAACCAACACCTATACCGGCATCTGCAAAGCCCCGGGCAGCACATTCGGCATACATCAGGTAAACGTCTGCAAGGCGAAACATCGGGTAGTCAATATCAACAAAATTTCCTGTGGCATCAGAACCAATTACGCCGGTTGATGTATAATTCCTCCATTTAGCGATCGGCCAACCAACAGTGAAATCGCCGAGTTCCGAATCATCAGAAAAAACAAGTGTTTGTCCATCGGTGAAAAATAAATTTCTGTCATCATCTTCATCAGGAAATAATGCGGCGAATTCAGGAGTAGCCCTGTTTCCTCCCCATCCGAACTGAACACCGAAAAATGATGAATCAATTGCGCTCATTGCATCTCCACCAATAGTTGAGTGAGTGAGGAACGTTGTTCCTCCATAGGTTTGAGTAAAGAGTCCATCAAACGCTACAGGAAAAATAATTTCATTTGACAGGTGATTATCGGCCATGAATAAATGTTCATAGTTCGGTTGTAAGGAATATCCACCTTCAGAAATTATTTTACTGCAATATGTTGCACAGTCGGTATAACGGTTTGAACCTGTATACACTTCTGCATTCAAATACATTTTTGCAAGTAAAGCCCATGCAGCAGCACGGTCAGCCCTGGCATACTCATTTGTTTTAGGTGCTGGAAGCAAACTTTCTAATTCTTTCAATTCAGTTTCAACGTAATTGAACAAATCTGTTCTCGAAATTTGTTCGGGGAAAAATGCGCCTACTAAGTCATCTTCGGTTATAAAGGGAACACTGCCGAACAAATCCATTGCATGATAGTAACTCAATGCACGGAGGTATCTTGCTTCTGTCCGATAGCCCCTGATCTTTTCCTGTTCTGCATCAGTAAACCCTCGTTCGCTCATTTTCTCATCACTTGACTCACGGATAAATTCATTACAAAGGGGAATCTGGAAAAATATGCGGTAATACATAGCAGTTACAAAAGAGTTGGTGCTGCTCCATTGCATTTTGTTAAGTTCCGGAATGCCGGGGTCGGTCCAAGCGCATTTTACTTCGTCAGTTGAAAGTTCCTGCATATTCCAAAGCACCCTCACATAACCACTGAAACCTTCGTCAATACCACTGATGTCAGGGTTTCCTGCTGGACCCTCATTTCCTGTAAGGGCAAGACCTGAATAAATTTTAGCCAATACATGAATGTAGTTATCAGGGTTTTCATAAACTGTGGCTGCATTAATGCCCGCAGGAGGTGCAAGGTCAAGGTCTTTGAAACACGATGAGAAAGTTATTCCCAAAAACAGGATGGAAGCAACGACAAAAAAATATTTATTATTCATAGTGAAAATATTTTAGATTTTAAGATTGAGGTTTAATGAATAGATCCTTGGGCGGGGATAAATAGATTTATCAATACCCCCTGCAATTTCAGGATCAAGCCCTGAATAGTTTGAAATAACAAAAACATTTTGAATGATAGCCGATACCATCAACGATGCTTTATCATTAAATATACTCCCTACATTATACCCGATGCTTGCATTGTCCATGCGCACAAATGACGCCTCTTCAATATAATAATCTGAAAACAACTGGTAAGATTGAAAGTTCGATTCAAGATAATTTGCCCCCAGGTTTTGCAGGTAAGTTCCTGTAGTAGGAACATTCTGGTAAATGCCTCGGGTTGAGTTTACATTATTATATATGTAGTTTCCAAACTCACCTCTCATGCTGAACCCGGCAATCCATTTTTTATATCTGAAATTTGCATAAAATCCTGCATAAAAATCAGGTGTAGGATTTTCTCCCCAGATCAGATCGTCGGAATTAATAATGCTGTCGTTATTCTGGTCAACATAACTTCCTTCTATCGGGTTGCCGCTTTCATCATACTCTTGCTGATATGCAAAAAATGTATTTGTAGCATAACCAACAGTTTGTATCTGAATGTTGTTACTTATTCCTCCATCAATACCCCCTGTTAAAATTCCGGCAGAGGTAGTATCCTCTACGAGGGTTAGTTTGATTATTTCATTTTTATTTGCTGTTCCATTTATTCCGAAACTTAAATTCATATCCTTTGTATCCATTGCAACTATGTTCAAGTTAGCCTCTACGCCCACATTTTCCATGCTACCAACATTTGTGAGAATCTGGTTTGTAAAGTTTGTACCTGCAGGAATCGGAATAGTTGCAAGTAAATCTTCCGTTACTTTTTTATACACATCTATACTTCCTGAAATCATGTCATTTACAAAACCAAAATCAAGTCCTGCATTATAACTTGTTGTTTCTTCCCATTTAATATTCGGATCATAACCATCAGGACGGAGCAGGTAATAAAACACATCACCAAACTGATATTGCGCTGTTGAAGTACTTGAGTCGTAGTTTGCTATGTAGGGGTAATCATAGAAAATATCCTGCTGCCCAGTAACTCCGTAGCCGAGCCGGAGTTTGAGATAAACGTCGCTTTCATGCATGAAACCTTCTTCGCTGATGCGCCATGCAAAAGCGACAGATGGGAACAATCCCCAGCGGTTGTCCGGGCTGAACCTTGAAGAACCATCTTCCCGCAGTGTTGCAGTAAACATATATTTTTCTTGAAGATTATAATTCAACCTTCCGTAAAATGAGATAAGTGTATTTTCTGTTTCAAAATCAATTCCGGCAGGTGTTATCGTGTCCCCTACTGCATTCAGCTTGTCGAATGCGGGGCTTTTCGTAAGCCAGTTTTGATAAGAGTATCCTGCAGTAAAATCTATTTTGCTTGACTTAAGTTGTTTTACATAATTACCGTAAGCTTCAACCAGTTTGTTGTCTTTGCTTTGTTCATATTGAGTGCTTGATCCTTGCTGTCCAAATGATGAAGCTGCGGTTTCAGGAATGAAAACCGTTCCGTTACTTCTTGTAATATCAGTACCGATATTTAAAACGCCATGTAGTTCGGGCAGGAAATGAAACTTATAATCAAGCTTCAGGTTCCCTATAAATCGATTTACATCACTAATGTCATCTTTTTGATATAATAATCCTACAGGGTTTTTCGGAGCAAGATTTACAAGATTTCCTGAGCCGTCTATCCATTCAAAATATCCGCCGTAGTCTGTATTTCCAGAGAACACAGGCTGTGTAGGGTCAAATGTAACTGCGCTGCCTATTGCGCCCTGATCAGCGAAGAAATTATCGGTGTGAAAAAATTTCGCATTTCCGTCAATTGCCAGGTGGCTATTCATCACAGTTGGAGAAATATTGAGTGATGCGCCCATCCTACCAAGTTCTGACCTGTCAAGTATGCCCTGTTCACTCATGTATTCGAGGTTCAGTCTGTAAGGAAGGCTCTTTAAACCACCACTGAATGTAAGGTCGTTATCAGAAATGATAGCCGTCCGGTATATCTCATCCTGCCAGTCCGTGTTGGCATCTCCCAGTTCACCCTGCTGTCCAGCCGTTCCATTCTCATTTACAACTGTGCGAAATTCGTCAGCGCTTAAAACATCAACATAGCTTGTTGCTTGGGCTATGGAATTTGTAGTGCTGAAATCAATATGCAATTTGCTATCAGCCACACCTTTTTTTGTTGTGATGATGATGACGCCGTTAGCAGCCCTTGATCCGTAGATAGCAGCAGCACTTGCATCTTTCAGCACCGTAATGTTCTCAATATCATCAGGGTTGATAAGATTTAGTGCATTAGCTGCACCGGAAACGCCTCCGTTATCAACCGGAACGCCGTCAATTACTATGAGTGGGTCGTTACTAGCGTTGATCGAAGTTCCGCCCCTGATCCTGATGCGGCTTCCTGAACCCGGAGCGCCGCTGTTTGAGGTAATTTGTACACCGGCTATCTTTCCCGTAACAAGTTGTTCGGGTGTTGTAACATTACCGCCATTAAAGTTTTTTGTTGAAACGGATGTAACCGAACCTGTAAGGTCTTTCACCTGTGTAGTGCCGTAGCCTACAACAATGGCTGTTTCAAGCAGAAGGGCATCATCCTGCAAAACAATGTTTTTTGACAGTGTTTGGTTTGCTGACAATGTGATGGCTTCCTCGTATTTCTGGTAACCGATGTAGGAACAAACAAGAGTATAATCACCCGGAGTTATGCCGCTTAAATTATAGGTTCCGTCAATGTCGGCAACTGTTCCTGTATTGCTGCCGGATAATTGAATAGTGGCCCCGATAAGCGGCTCCCCGTTTACGTCATTAACAGTGCCGTTGATAGCAGCGTTTTGAGAAAAGGCGGTGAAGGCAGGAATAACAAGTGAAATACACAACAGTTTAAGTTGAGAGATTGTACGCATAGTAGCTTACATTTTTAGTTTTACAATAAATGAAAGAGTAAAAGTATTATTCATTAAACACAGGCAATAGTACAGTTTTTTAATGAATTGAACAATGATTAAGAATGGAAATTTTAGGAAACGGGTTTTGTTGCACTTTCGATAAAACAAACAGGCTTATTTTTTGAAATCCTTACCTCAAACATTGATCGCTAGATGTTTTTTTGAGAGGGCAAAAAGTCAACATACCTTACCTGAAAAAAAAATCTCCCGGAACTATTTCATTTTATTTGAAACATAGTTAACTTTGACTGTAATTATTTTTCAAACAAAAAAACAAAACTCATAGCTATGAAAAAAGTTTACTCAATTTTTTCTCTTATTCTCATCGCAACTATCGCCTCTGCGCAGGTAAATGTTACCTACCAGGTTGATATTACAAATTACCTGGCTGCCGGAAATACTCTCGGGGCTAATGGAATCCGTGTAGGTGGGAATTTTACTACTACAGATGCATCAACCGGTGTAGCCGATTGGACGCCTTCTGACCCAACATGTGCAATGGCTGACCTTGGCTCTAATATCTGGAGCATTACTGTTACTTATTCATCAGCTGCAATCGGTTTAGAACAGCTTTATAAATTCGTAAATAATGACTGGGGTACAAATGAAGGTACAGATGTTGCAAATACAATTGGTGCTGATGGATGCGGTCTAGATGATGGCGCAGGTAACGTTAACCGTACTCTTACTATACCTGATGCTGATGTTACACTTCAGTATTGCTGGGACGCTTGCTTTAAATGTGATGGCAGCTCACCGGAAGTTACGAGCATCAATGAGATTACTTACCTTAACAGTGCAAGTGTATCGCCTAATCCTGTTATGAGTTCTACAGCATTTTCTTACACTTTAACATCTGCACAAAATATTTCGTTGAATGTGTATGACATGATGGGTAACCTGGTTACTACTGTAGCACAGGATGTTGCTCAGCCGGCCGGATTTAACACCATAACTTATGATGCAAGCGAACTTGCTGCAGGTAATTATATCTATCGTTTTGAAATAGGTGGAAAAGTTGCTTCAGGCACTTTCATCAAACAATAAATGAAATTTACAGTATTCGTAAAACCCGTCCGGCAAATTCCGGATGGGTTTTTTATCTTTATAGAGTAAAAACCTGATTATGTTGAAGCATCTCATAAATACATTTTGCATCTGTTTCGTTCTCAACAGTTTTACAATTGCACAAGTAGTAACCACCACTCCTTACTTCCCGACAGTGACCGATGATGTTACTATTATTTTTGATGCTTCACAAGGGAATGCGGCACTGGCAGGATTTTCAGGCACTGTGTATGCCCACACAGGTGTTATTACTGATGCAAGCACATCGCCGTCTGACTGGCAAAATGTGCAAGGGGTTTGGGGAACAGCAGACTCGGAGGTGGAAATGACAAGCCTGGGCGATGATAAATATTCCATCACCTATAACATCACTGACTTTTACGGGATAGGCGGCAGCGAAATCGTTTATGAGATGGCTTTTGTTTTCAGAAATGCCGATGGGAGTATTGTTGGCAGAGAAGTAGACGGGTCTGATATTTTTACTCCCGTGTATGAACCCGGGTTGAATGTTGCTATTCTATCTCCTTCTTACTCCCCTTACATTGTTGATGAAGGAACGGATATTACAATTGAAGGAGCGAGCACATTTTCTGATTTGCTTGAGTTATACATTGATGATGTCTTAGAAACTTCCACCACTGATTCAGCACTCAGTTATAGTGTTACTGCTTCAGGTGCCGGGGTGCATACCATTGTATTAAAAGCAAGTGATGGAGTTTCATCAGTGTTTGATACATCAACATATTTTGTACTGGGCGATATTCCTGTAGCAGACCTGCCTGCTGGTGTTCAGCAGGGAATCAATTACATTGATGACAATACAGTTACCCTTGTGTTATATGCCCCCTACAAAGAATATGTTTTTGCCATTGGGGATTACAGTGATTGGGATGTGAACGAAAGTATATTAATGAACAGAACACCTGATGGTAACACTTATTGGAAAACACTTACGGGACTTGAAGCTGGTAAAGAATATACCATGCAATATCTTGTTGATGGAGTTTTGAAAGTATGTGATCCATTAAGTGAAAAAATTCTTGATCCGTTTAATGATCCTTTTATACCAGTATCAACATACCCCGACCTGATGGAGTACCCAACAGGAAAAACTACTGGTAATGTTACTGTGTTTCAAACCGCACAGCCAGAATATACCTGGTCAGTTACTGACTTTACACCGCCTGCAGATGAAGACCTTGTTATTTATGAATTACTTGTAAGGGATTTTTCTGCCGCAAGAAATTATCAAACTTTAATAGACAGTTTGAGTTACCTCATCAATCTCGGCATAAATGCAATTGAGCTTATGCCCGTAAATGAGTTTGAAGGAAATGAAAGTTGGGGATATAACCCGAGTTTTTTTACAGCGCTTGATAAATACTACGGGACAAAAAACAAGTTCAAAGAGTTTATTGACAGTTGTCATGCAAACGGAATTGCTGTTATCCTTGACATCGCCATGAATCATGCATTCAGTCAATGTGCTCTTGCGCAGCTTTGGTGGGACCCTATCGCATTTGCACCCTCGGCCGAAAATCCTTATCTCAATCAAATCCCAAAACATGATTTTAATGTTGGGTATGATTTTAATCATGAAAGCGAGGCGACAAAAAAATTCAGAACCTTAGCCTTCAGATATTGGTTTGAAGAATATAACATAGATGGGTATCGTTTTGATTTAAGCAAAGGATACACTCAAAACAATACGCTTGGTGATATTGGCGCTTGGGGAGCTTATGATGCAAGTCGAATAAATATATGGCAGGATATTGAAGACTCTATCAGGTTGATAAAAGAAAATGCTATTCTCATTCTTGAACATTTTGCAGATAACAGCGAAGAAAAAGAATTGAGTAACCGGGGATTTTTACTGTGGGGAAACATGAATTACAATTATAATGAATGCACAATGGGCTGGGCGAATTCTGGGGGTAACGGAAGTTTGTATTGGGCAAGTTATCAAAACCGGGGCTGGGACGACCCGCATGCAGTTGTATACATGGAAAGCCATGACGAGGAACGATTGATGTTTAAAAACATTACTTACGGAAACTCGTCAAACGCTTCGCATGATGCAAAAGACCTGAACACAGCACTTGCAAGAATGGAAGCAGCAGCAGCATTTCATGTAGCCATCCCCGGCCCTAAAATGATCTGGATGTTTGGTGAACTGGGCTATGATTACAGCATTGAATACGGCTGCAGAGTATGCCCCAAGCCCGTGAAGTGGGATTATCTTGATAACCCGAACAGGTATCATTTATACCAAGTATATTCTGCGCTCAATAAATTAAAAACAACTCATGATGCGTTCAGCTCTGTTGACTTTGATATGAATACAACCTCAGCTGTGAAAGCTGTAAATCTTCATGACACCGATACAAATTTTACTATTCTTGGCAATTTCCAGGTAGAAGATGGAACCATAGATCCCAACTTCCAGCATGTTGGAAAATGGTATGAATATTTTTCAGGCGACTCGCTTACGGTTACAGATGTGCATTCATCAATTTATTTAGAACCCGGCGCCTATAGGGTTTATTCAGATAAAAGGTTAACCCAACCAGAAGTCGATACTTTAATTGAATCTGTTTCAGATGAAAGCCTTGTTCAAAACATTTCTGTTTATCCCAATCCTTCGTCAGATATTTTTAACATTCAATTTGAATCTTCTGTACAAAATGAAATTACTTTCGAGGTGTTTAACATAACAGGGCTGAAAGTTTTCAGTAAAAAAATATCAGCTAATACAGGATTTACAAAAGTTGAGTGGGATGCAAAAAATTTTGATTCTGTTTCTGTAGAGAAAGGTATCTATTTCTGTAAGCTGTCAGCAGACGGAAAACTACATACTATCAAACTCATAGTTCAATAAATTTTTGAACTGAATATTCATAACCCCGGTTGTGCATAAAAACAGCCGGGGTTTTTCTTGCATACTTTAAAAATTCAATTTACCTTTTCCTTCCGTAACTAATCTATTAACTGTAAAAAAACCTAAACTATGAAACGGATTCTTACAACTCAGTTTATCTTTCTCATCTCAATCGTTGCTTACACACAAGTTTGTACTCCCGATCCCGCATGCCTCTCGGGCATTTGCCCCGATAGTATAACCAACCTGCCGGTGACAGATGACAATCAAACAACATATGCTGCAACTGTAACTGTCATTGTTCCGGAAGATACCGTTTCCGGCGGGCTTACACTTGACTATCAATGGATAAAAATGGACAGTGTAAAAGGATTACCCTCCGGCTTTTCTTACACATGCGAACCTTCAACATGTGTTTTTCCCGGTAACGATGCAAGTTGCATTCGCATATCCGGTAACCCTTCCACTGCCGGGCCCGGCACTTATCAGGTAAAGGCTTATGTAAAGGCAAAACTTACACATTGGCTGCTCGGAACTTTCTATGGATATGATTCAGTTACTTACCTACGTATACAAATTGATGATGCAGTAACTTGTGGTATCCCCACAGGGCTAGCCTCATCAGCAATCACTTCTTCTTCTGCAACGGTAAGTTGGGATAACATGGGCGCAAGCACATATAAACTAAAGTATAAACTTTCAACAGCTACTACATGGACAAGTGTGAACACCACTGCTACAAGTTATAACCTTTCGGGTTTAACAGCCTGTTCACAATATAAATGGAATGTAACAGCTACATGCCCCGGCACAGGAAATTTTAAATCTCAAACGAAAAAATTTACTACAACTGGTTGCAGGTTGGGAGAAACAGAAGAATTTTTTGTTGATGCCGATGAAGATGTTGTGAGTATTTACCCGAACCCAGCAACCAATTCAATTACGCTAAACTATTTTTCAAATTTTGAAAATGATCAGCAAGTAATGATAGTTGATATGAACGGAAAATTTTTGCTGAATGAAATGATTGCAATGTTTGAAGGTGATAATTCCATTTCGCTTGACATTAGCAGCTTCCCTTCAGGAATGTATATGTTGAAAATAATTGACACTGAGGGGCAATACATTTCTAAGTTTATAAAAGAATAATCTTAAAAGAAAAGTTATAAAATGAAACATCCCCGCCTTTGGCGGGGATGTTTCATTTGCAAAGTGTTTAAACGACTCACAAAGTATGCTCCATTGGAGCAGTATCTTTGCTATAAGCCAGGATGGTATCAATAACAATTTTCTTCGGCGAAGCCACAGCCTTATCCAACTGGTTTTTGCTTTCTAGCATTTGCTCATAGATTTCTCTGAGCTCCCAATCAGCCTTTAGCGCTTCTTCAATAAGAGATGCCTCTTCTGCAGAAGTTTCATTGTACATGAACCGGATGAGATTGTCTTGTGTAATTGTTTTTGTCATGCAGTACTCCTTTTTTTAATGGTTATTAGGTTGTTTATTCAAAAAAAATAGCGGCTCAATTATCTGAACCGCTATTACAACGTTACCAAAATCTAAGTATTGTATCAGATTGTATAATTTTTTTCAGCCATTAATTTACGCAGGTTTATGAGGGCATAACGCATGCGCCCAAGGGAAGTGTTAATGCTCACTCCCATCATATCAGAAATTTCTTTAAAACTCATGTCGCTATAATGCCTCAGAATCAGCACCTGGCGCTGTTCTTCGGGCAAATTGTTCACTAATTTCCGTACCCTCTCAGCTGTTTGGTCGTAAATCATTTTTTCCTGGGCATTTGTGTCAGCGAATTTTAAAACCTCAAAAATGTCATGCCCGTCACCGGTTGTAACTACAGGCATGCGTTTTCCCCGGCGGAAATGGTCAATGCATAAATTGTGGGCAATGCGTAATACCCAAGGAAGGAACTTATCTTCTTCCTTGTAACGCCTCGCCCTCAACGTATCAATAACCTTCACAAATGTATCTTGGAAAATATCCTCGGCCAGATATGTGTCTTTCACCAGGAACATAATGGTGGTGAAGATCCTATCTTTGTGGCGGCTGATTAAGGTCTGCAGCGCATTTTCATCGCCTGCAATGTAAAACTTGACAAGTTTTTTGTCAGTGTGCTGATCCTGCATAAACTATAAGGTTATTGAGTGAACAATAAAGAATTTCGACTAATTAGTAAAGTAGAAATCTATCCTTATAGGCAGTTTTTTAGTGAGTTTGAGCTATTTTGCTTGTACAAAAGTATAATAGTTTTCGGTTTTACAAAACAATTGAGCAAAATTTACGGGGAAATGATGTTAAAGTTTCATAATCTGGTGAAATTTCCTGAAAAAAAGTCATAACAGCCTATATTTATAGCTTTAGTTAACATAAATAGCTTTAGTTAACATAATATGTCGAAAAACAAGAAAAATACCAATGGGGGGAAGATTTTGGGGGATGAAAATGAGCCAGAGGTAAAAAAACAAAAGGTACAGAAGAAAGCTTTGGTTCCTTTTGGTAAAACCGAAAATACGGGGAAAGAGGGCAAAGAAAGAAGAATCATAGACGGCTTACACAATATCTACATTAAAGGCGCCAGGGAGCATAATCTCCAAAATGTTGACGTTTCAATCCCCCGGAATAAGCTTGTTGTGGTTACAGGGGTGAGCGGTTCAGGTAAATCTTCGCTTACAATTGATACATTGTATGCCGAAGGGCAAAGAAGATATGTTGAAAGCCTCTCAAGTTATGCCAGGCAGTTTCTTACTCGCTTGAACAAACCTGATGTAGATTATATCAAAGGGATCTGTCCGGCCATTGCGCTTGATCAAAAAGTAACTACAAGAACTACCCGAAGTACTGTTGGAAGCTTAACAGAGATTTATGATTATATGCGCTTATTATTTGCAAGAGTTGGAAAAACATATTCTCCCGTTACAGGTATTGAAGTAAAAAAGCATGAAGTGCATGAAGTAACTGATTATGTTTTATCACTTCCTTCAGATACAATTGTTTTTATACTTGTGAAGGTCCATACAGAAAAAAAACCATTACAAAATATTGCATCTCTCTATCAGCAGAAAGGATTTACAAGGTTTCTCATCAATAATGAAGTAGTTAAATTAGATGACATTGAAGAAAAGAAATATTCAGCAATAGCAAATCCTGAAATTTTTCTTCTTGTTGACAGGATTATTGTGAAGAAAGAAGATGAAGAAACTGCGAATAGAATTTCTGATAGTGGCCACACGGCTTTTTATGAAGGACATGGTGAATGTATCGTAAGAGCCGGGCAGCATAAAGACAAAATATTTTCTAATCGTTTTGAAGCAGATGGAATTACATTTGAAGAACCTTCACCCAATTTTTTTGCGCAAAATAACCCTTACGGTGCATGTAAAAAGTGTGAGGGTTTCGGCAGCATTATCGGCATTGACAGAGACCTTGTGATTCCGGATAAAAACCTTTCCATTTACCAGGGGGCTGTTGCTTGCTGGAAAGGTGAAAAGATGAAAGCATGGCAGGAGGAATTGATAAAGAATGCGGGCAAATTTAACTTCCCTATTCATAAACCTTTTTACCAACTCACGAAAGAACAACAGGATCTGCTTTGGGAGGGTAATGAACATTTCTGGGGATTGAACGAATTTTTTAAGATGCTGGAGGAGAAAGCTTATAAAATTCAGTACAGGGTAATGCTGGCAAGATACAGGGGAAAAACAATTTGCCCGGAATGTAATGGAAGCAGGATACGCCAGGATGCAAACTATGTGAAGATCAGCGGAAAAAATATTTCTGAATTGCTAGAATCACCGGTGGAAGAACTTGTAAAATATTTTGAGCAGATCAGGCTGAACGAGTATGAGAAAAAAGTTGCTGCAAGAATATTACTGGAGATAACCAATCGCCTTACTTACATGCTTGATCTTGGTTTGGGCTATCTTGCATTGAACAGGAGAAGCAACACTTTAAGCGGTGGCGAAACACAACGCATTAATCTGACAAGAACTTTAGGAAGCAACCTTACTTCATCATTATATATTTTAGATGAACCGAGTGTAGGCTTGCACCCGAGAGATACAGAAAGATTGGTTTCTGTATTAAAAAAACTTCGCAACCTCGGCAACACAGTAGTGGTGGTGGAACATGAGGAGGAAGTAATAAAGAATGCTGATCACATTATTGACATCGGTCCCTTAGCAGGAGTACATGGTGGGAATGTTGTATTTACAGGGAATTTTTCTAC
>JBJXHH010000112.1:0-8671 GCA_046160675.1 Chitinophagales bacterium | reverse complement strand
GAAATCAACAACCGGAGGTATCGGGATTAATGCCTGGCAAAACATTCCAACAGGCTTTGAAGTACTCGGCGTTGGCGCCATCGCCATCAATCCCAATAACACAAATGAAATGTTCATTGGCACGGGCGAAACATATTCTTACGGAACAAATTCCATGGGAATTTCTACAAGAACCGAAAGGGGTAGCTACGGCATCGGGATATTAAAATCAGATGATGGTGGAATAACCTGGGAAAAATCTCTTGACTGGAGTTATGTTGAGAACCGGGGAGTTTGGGAAATTCTCTACAACCCACTTGATACAAATATTTTGTATGCAGCAACCACTGAGGGTGTTTATAAAACAACAGATGGGGGAGACAACTGGGAAAATGTAATGGCTGTAAAAATGATCATGGACATGGAAATGGATAGAACCAGTGGTGAAATTATTTATGCAGCAGCAGGAAACCTGGTTTCTGAAGATAAGGGAATATATAAAAGTACTGATGCAGGCGCAACATGGGAATTGCTCACAACAGGATTACCTGTTTATACGCATGATGGAAGAATTACAATTACTGCATCAGAAACAAATTATAATAAACTCTGGGCAATTATTGGTAATGCCTTGAGTACTGTGGGTGTATATTACAGTAATAATGCAGGCGATAGCTGGACATTGATTGATAACGCAAACATTGTTTCTTACCAGGGATGGTTTGCAAAAGGATTGCTTATAAATGCAAATGATGAAGATGAAATACTTGCCGGCGGGGTTGAATTATTTAAATCAACAGACGGAGGTAATTCTTTTACGCAGATAACCACTTATACTGGCCCTGACAGTTATGTGCATCCGGATCATCATGGATTGATCTCAAACCCGCTTGATCCTGAGAAAGTTTATGATATAAATGATGGTGGATTGTTTCGTTCCAATGATTTTGGCGAAACATGGTATTCCTGTAACGATGGCTATGTCACTTCACAGTTTTACATAGGTTCTGTTTCAAGCCAAACGAATGATGTAGGGTTAGGAGGTTTGCAAGATAATTTTACCCAGCGCTATGATGGAACAAATTACTGGCTTGCAGTAATAGGAGGAGATGGTACCTATAATGCCATCAATTATGAAGATGATCAGATTCAGTATGGTGCGTATCAATACCTCGGCATTCTTAAATCTTATGACCAGGGATATAATTTTTATGAATCTATGTCAACTGGTTCAAGTAATGCATTCCTGGCGCCATACATTATGAGTGAGTCTGATCCTGAGATTATTTATGCCGGGAAAAACGGCTTGGCAAAAACGACAAATGGAGGTTCAATCTGGGCGAATGTTGGAAGTTCAAATGTAGACGGCTCAAACCCAATCATTGCTATTGGCGTAGCTCCAACTGATCCGGAAGTTGTATATTTTGCAACTGCGCCCGTGTCTAATAATGCAGATGTGTTTGTGAGTACTGATGGCGGTTTAACAAAAGCAAACATTACAGGTTCGCTTCCCGACAGGTATCCAAGAGATATTGCAGTAAGCAGGAAAGACCCGAATGAAGTATACATTGTTTATGCAGGATTCGGTGGAGGGCATGTCTTCAAAAGCACAAATGCAGGAACAGACTGGGAAGACATCAGCACAACTTTGCCTGACATTCCGTTTCACACAATTTTTATTGACATGATAGATGACAGTATTTTGTATGCTGGTTCTGACATTACTTTGTTTACGAGTACAGATAAAGGAGTTACATGGGATGTTTACAATGATGGCTTGCCCGAGGCTGCCATGATCTTTGACATCCAGGCTTCCCCTTCTGACAGTACTTTATTTGTTTATACGCATGGCAGAGGTGTGTATACCGCAAAAGCACTTACTGATATAGAGGTTATAGATACGATTGATACAATTGAAATTACAATTATCGATTTCCTAGATGGTATTCATGCCTTCCCCAATATTGTTGATGATCTTTTAACCATCAGCTCAGAACAGGATATACCGGATGCAGTGCTAAGTGTGTTCGACATGCAGGGAAGCCTTGTTCATTACACTAGGTTCTTTGCTGACAGAAAAAAAGAAATTGACTGCAGCCGGTTTGCTACAGGAAACTATATCATTAAAATTCATTCAGGGCAAAAAGTTTTTACTGGAAAGATATTTAAGATCTAGAACCGTTTGTGATTAGCAAGTTGCTTATTTCCTAAATTCGCAGCAGGAATTACCTGAACATTTATGAAGGAAAACGCATCACTGACCTGGTATGCTATCATCAATCCTGTAGCCGGGAAAAATAAAGCAAAGAATCTTTGGAAGAAGTTGCAACCCCTGCTTCAAAAAGCAAATATTCCCTGTAATGGGCTTATCACCCAATATGCCGATCATGCAATTGATCTCACAAAAGATGCGATCAGCAGAGGTGCTGAAAATTTTCTCATTATCGGCGGCGACGGTACTGCGAACGAAGTGATAAACGGGATATTTACTTCCGAGGCAACACCTGCAAACATGACAGTAGCAATGCTTTCAGCCGGAACAGGAAATGACTGGGTGAGGACAATCGGAACTTATAAAACACTTGAAGATATACCTGCAAAACTTCTTTTGAAGAAAACAATGTTACATGATGTGGGCTTACTTGAGTTTAAAAAGAATGAAGCAACGCAAAAAAGATATTTCATAAATATAGCCGGACTCGGTTTTGACGGATTTACAGCAAAAAAAATAGCTGAAGGAAACAGGTTGTTGCAGGGAACAAAATTGCAATACTGGCTTGCTCTCCTTGGGTCGCTCTTTACTTACAAACATACAATTGTAAAGTTTGTTGTTGATGGAAAAGAAATTTCACTCAATACATTATCTGCAGCAATTGGCAATTGTAAATACAACGGAGGAGGCATGAAACAATTACCTGACGCACAATTTGATGATGGCTTTCTGGATGTTACAGTAATCGGCAACATGAGTAAACTCAAGATGGTTGTAAGCCTACCGAAACTCACGGATGGTTCATTTGTAACCATGAACGAGATTACAACTATGAAAGGAAAAGAGATTTTCATTAATAGCGAAAAAACAATTTATGTTGAAGCAGATGGGGAATACCTCGGTACATTACCTGCAAAGTTTTCCGTACTTGAAAAGGGAATTAGTGTGATAAGCTGGAAATAGTTTAGTGTTGTTGTGCTAAGTATTTTTCCACCCGCAGTGCAACATTTTCCCGCATGGTTAGCCAGTATAAATTATAATCAGCAACATGCAGGTTTTTTAGAAACAGCAAGGCTTTTCCGGGAACATCGGGCTTACTCACCCACACAATATCTTCATGAACCTGCGCATTGCACACACCGGGAATAATGGTTTCGCTGTCCCTGTTTAGTCCGCCAACATTTATTTCTTTTGAGGCAAGTTCTGTTGATCTTGTGTAAGTAAGTGGATTGTTCACAATGATATTTTCTTTGTTCAATGCAACATACTTTGGCTTTGGTTCATGTCCTTCAACATAACTTCGCCAGGTGATAAAACAACCAACCTGGGAGGCGCTGTCGCTGGGAGGTATGTTTGTGAATTCACCTTTGTATACGGGCATACCAATGAGATAGGCGCAGACAAGTTTTTCCTGCAAAGGTTTCCCATCAAAAAAATCTTTCAGCAGTTGCTTTGCATGTGTTGTACCCTGGCTGTGCCCTGCAATAATGATAGGGCGGCCATTGTTGTAGTGATCTAAATAATACTGGAACGCAGTTTTTACATCTTCATAAGCAAGGGCAAAAGCTTCCAGGGCATCGGGATTAGTTAAGGAAAAATAACCCTGAAACGCTACCTGCCTGTATCTCGGTATATACACCCTACAACTCCCATTGAATACACTTGCCTGGTTTTTCACTGCCCTTTCATCAGTAGAGGCATTCACTTTTTTATCATCCAAGTCTGCATTCCATGTTTTTCTTGAAAAAAAAGAAGTTGGATAAAGATAGAAAACATCAACCGCTGCAGAATTTTGTCCGTCAATCAACGGGACATGTGATTTTGAGGGAATGTGATCTGCAAAATCTATTTTATCCGGTAATGCACTCCAGTAAAATGGATCACTGTAATCAGGTGGGGAAGGATTTGTTTGTGGAGAAAAAGTTGAAGTAACAGGTTTTGTTGCAGAGCAGGATAAAAATATACATGCAAAGAATATGATGAGTACGGATAACAATTGTTTCTGAAAAAGCATAAGTAAATCTACGAATTTGCCATGAATTCAGTTCCTGGTTCCAAATAATAAACTGCCGATCCTTACCATCGTGCTGCCTTCTTCAACTGCTATTTTAAAATCACTGCTCATCCCCATGGAAAGATGCCTGAAAGACGAGTCATCTGCAAAATATTTTTCTTTCACATTGGAAAAAATACGTTTGAGATTCTTAAACTCATCTCTTACAATCGTCTCATCATCTGTATTTGTAGCCATGCCCATCAACCCCTCTATCCTGACATTCTCCAATTCTTTTCTCCGGGGTGAATTTAGAAGATCGTCTAATTCTTGTTCATCCAACCCAAACTTTGTTTCTTCTTTTGCTATGTATAGTTGAAGTAAACAGGAAACAATTCTATTATGTTTTTTCGCTTGTTTATCTATCTCTGTGAGTAGATCAAGGCTGTCAACAGAATGGATCATACAAACCCATTCAGTAATGTATTTCACCTTGTTTTTTTGTAAGTGCCCGATAAGATGCCAGCGGATATCCTTTGGCAATACTTCGTATTTTTCTTTCAATTCCTGCACCCGGTTCTCGCCAAAATCCCGTTGCCCTTTTTTGTTTAACTGCATGATCTCTTCAGCAGATTTTGTTTTTGACACTGCCACAAGGGTAACGTTTTTAAGCTCTAAATAATTTTGTATTGTATCAAAGTTCTCCTGCATCTGCGGTTTAAAATGTAAATTTGCGGTCGAAATTACGAAGTGAAAAAAATATTCCTGTATACGCTTCCTTTATTCTGCATTTTAGCTTCATGCAAACCCAAAAGTGAATTCATGTTTGATGAAGATATGCTCAAAGGTGTACCCGATACGCTTATTCAACCCAATGACATGGTACCCATCCTGGTGGATATACAAGTTGCTGAGTCAGCGGCGGGGCACCTGAAAACAGATTCTTTAAAAACAGATGCATTACTGGAAACCTATTACTCCTCCATCTTTAAACATTATGCAATTTCCCTACAGAAATTTGAGAACAGTTTTGCGTATTACACAGAGCATCCACTCGTATTAAATTATATCTATGAGAAAGTGGTTGAACAAATGAACCTGATGGATAAAGGAGGAATTGCTCCACAGGATACTTCAAAGAATAAACAACCAAAACCTCCGGTAAAACAAAATCAAGAATAGAGAATATGAATAAGATCGTAAAAAATGCTGAGGAGGCAATCCGGGATATTTTTGATGGTGCAACATTAATGCTGGGTGGTTTCGGGTTATGCGGCATCCCTGAAAATTGTATAGCTGCATTAGTTAAAAAAGGTATAAAAAATCTTACCTGTATTTCAAACAATGCAGGCGTTGATGATTTCGGAATCGGGCTGATGTTGCAGCAACGGCAAGTAAAAAAAATGATATCAAGTTATGTTGGCGAGAATGCAGAGTTTGAAAGGCAACTGTTAAGCGGAGAACTGGAGGTTGAGCTGATCCCGCAGGGAACATTGGCTACAAGATGCATGGCTGCCGGGTACGGAATGCCTGCCATCTTTACTCCTGCCGGAGTTGGAACTGAAGTTGCGGAGGGAAAAGAAACAAGAGTTTTCAACGGCAAAACATATTTGCTGGAGCATGCTTTTGAAGCTGACTTCGCAATTGTGAAAGCTTGGAAAGGCGATACACATGGCAACCTGATCTACAAAGCAACGGCAAGAAATTTCAACCCCTTGATGGCAATGGGAGGGAAGATAACAATTGCAGAAGTGGAAGAGTTAGTTCCTGCCGGGACACTGGACCCTGATCAGATTCATACACCCGGAATTTATGTGCACCGGATTTTCCAGGGAACAAATTATGAAAAAAGGATAGAACAGTTGACAGTGAGTAAGTGAATGGTGAGTAGGGAATGGTAAGTACTGAGTTATGAATCATAAAGTGAGATTGTAAAATAGCTGTAATTCGAAAATTGAAGATTGTAAATTGTAAATACTTTCATGTTAGATAAAAATCAAATAGCAAAACGCATTGCAAAAGAATTGAAGAATGGATATTATGTGAATCTCGGCATAGGTATCCCAACGCTTGTTGCGAATTACATTCCCAAAGGGATCTCAGTAACCCTGCAAAGTGAAAACGGATTGCTGGGCATGGGACCTTTTCCAACTGCGGATAAAGTGGATCCCGATCTCATAAATGCCGGAAAACAAACCATCACTACACTTCCCGGTTCAGCATTCTTTGACAGCGCCCTGAGTTTCGGCATGATAAGGGCCGGAAAAGTTGACCTCACAGTTCTTGGCGCCATGGAAGTTGCCGACAACGGAGACATTGCGAACTGGAAAATTCCAGGCAAGATGGTGAAAGGCATGGGCGGGGCGATGGATCTTGTTGCCAGTGCAAAAAATATCATCGTTGCCATGCAGCATGTGAACAAGGCGGGTGAAAGCAAACTCCTGAAAAAATGTACACTGCCGATCACAGGTTTGGGCGTTGTGAAAAAAATTGTAACCGAGCTTGGTGTGTTTGATGTAACGCCCGATGGATTTAAGTTACTTGAACGGGCACCGGGTGTTTCTGTTGAGGAGATTAAAAATAAAACAGAAGGGAGATTGGTGGTAGAAGGGGATATTCCGGAAATGGTGATGGACTGAAAACGGAAAAAATGAATTACGCTTACCTGCATGATAAAATAACTGAGCATAAAGAAATAGCTCTGGCAACTTCTAACCGTGCCTTTAAATATGGCGATGGATTATTTGAAAGTATCTTGGTTGTAAATCAGAACCCTGTTTTTATGGAGTACAACCTGCAGCGATTGTTAAAGGGGATGCAATTGCTTGCAATTGAAATCCCGGAGAACTGGGATGCCGATTTTTTCAGGAGTACTGTTCAGAAACTTTGTAAAAAAAACAAAGTAAAAAATGCCCGTTGTAAAATAACAGTGTGGCGCAGCGGCGAAGGGTTATACAAACCTGAAGTGGATTCTGCAGAACTTCTGATAGAACTCTTTCCGCATGCCGATTCTCAATTTGTGTTGAACACCCAAGGGCTTGTACTTGGCATTTATGATAAATACCTGCGGCAGATCCATCCGCTATCAGCCTGTAAAACCTGTAATGCCCTGCATTATGTACTGGCAGCAAAATATGCATATGAACAAAACCTGGATGATGTTGTTTTATTGAACACGGAAGGAAAAATTGCTGACGCTGTGGGTTCTAATGTGTTTGTTGTGATGAACAACTCCGTGTTTACTACAACCGGAATGAATGGAGGAATAGAAGGAACCATGCAGGAGATCATCTGCCAACATGCTACAGAATGGAGCATAAAACTCGAACGCATTGAAATGACAAAGCAGGAACTCTTAAAAGCTGATGAAGTGTTTCTTACCAACGCTGTTCAGGGTGTAAAATGGGTAAAACAATTTGAGGGGAAAGAGTACGGCAATACGTTTTCAAAGAAACTCACTGAATTACTAAACACAATACTTCCTGTAAAGTAGTGTTTATTCCTAAATACCTTGGCAAGTCTTCAAACAGTAACAATCCATTGGTTTCGCAGAGATCTGCGCTTAGAAGATAATGCAGCTTTGTTCCATGCCTTACAACAACATACGAATGTGTTGCCTGTTTTCATTTTTGATAAAAATATCCTGGATGATCTTGAAGATAAAACAGATGCAAGGATCACTTATATTCATGCATGCCTGAAAAAACTCAACCGGCAATTAGAAACTCATGGCTCTTCAGTTCTTGTATTTTACGATAAACCACTGGATGCCTGGAAGAAGATACTTTCTCAATTTCATGTTGACGCTGTGTACGCAAATCATGATTATGAACCTTACGCAAGAGAACGGGATGCGGCGGTAAAACAACTGTTTGCTGAAAAAAACATCCCCCTTCATACGTTCAAAGACCAGGTGATCTTTGAGAAAGGCGAAGTGGTGAAAGATGACGGAACACCTTACACAGTATTTACCCCTTACAGCAAAAAATGGAAAGCCGCTTTAGATGCATCTCCCCTCAAGGTATATCCAACCGAAAAGTATTTTCAGAATTTTAAAAAAACCGGAACGAATACCGGCAAAAAAATCCCCTCGCTGCAGGAAATAGGATTTCAACCATCTGCTATTACAATTCCTCCTTCTGCAATTGATGAAAAACTCATAATAGGTTATGATAAAACAAGAGATTTCCCTGCTGTACCCGGAACAAGCAGGCTCAGTGTGCATCTGCGTTTTGGAACCATCAGTATCAGGCATCTTGTAAAGAAAGCAATTCAGCTCAACGAAAAATATTGGAATGAACTTATCTGGCGGGAGTTTTATCAAATGATACTCTGGCATTTTCCGCATGTTGTAAATTCTTCTTTCAGAAAAGAATATGACAACATACGCTGGCGCAATCATGAAAAAGAATTTCAACTTTGGTGTGAGGGAAAAACAGGCTACCCGATAGTGGATGCCGGCATGCGGGAACTCAACACAACAGGTT